>JBDHTH010000017.1:0-15953 GCA_039808545.1 Phreatobacteraceae bacterium
GCTCTATTTCGCGGCCGAGCGGCCGGTGGTGCGCCGGGGCGGCCAGCTCGTCATGCGCGACGACGAGCGCCTGCCGCTCGAGCCCGGCGCGCGCGCCGAGACGCTGCGGGTGCGGTTCCGCACGCTCGGCTGCTACCCGCTGACCGCCGCGATCGAATCGGACGCCGCGAGCGTCGAGGACATCATCGCCGAGCTGCTCGCCAGCAAGCGCTCCGAGCGCGCCGGCCGCGTCATCGACCATGTCGGCGCCTCGATGGAGGACAAGAAGCGGGAGGGCTATTTCTGATGCGCCCCCGCGAGCCCCTCCCGCCGCGCCTGCGCTTCATGACCTGCGGCTCCGTCGACGACGGCAAGTCGACGCTGATCGGCCGCCTGCTGATCGATTCCGGCGCCGTCTACGAGGACCATCTCGACGAGGCCGTCAGGGCCGGCGGCGCGGATCTCGACCTCTCCTTCCTCGTCGACGGCCTGAAGGCCGAACGCGAGCAGGGCATCACGATCGACGTCGCGTATCGCTATTTCGCGACCGCCCGCCGCGCCTTCCTGATCGCCGACGCGCCGGGCCACGAGCAGTATACGCGCAACCAGGCGGCCGCCGCCTCGCAGACCGAGCTCGCCGTCGTGCTGGTCTCGGCGGAGGGCGGCGTGCAGCCGCAGACCCGCCGCCACATGGCGATCGCGGCGCTGTTCGGCGTCTCCGACATCGTGCTGGCGGTCAACAAGATGGACCGCGCCGGCTATGCCGAGGCCGCCTTCGCGGCCATCGCGTCCGAGCTGAGCGCCTTCGCCAGGAGCCTCGGCCTCCATGTCGTGGCGGCGATTCCGATCTCGGCCCGCGAAGGCGACAACGTCGTGCACGAGAGCGCCGCGATGAGCTGGTATGCCGGGCCGCCCCTGCTCCGCGTCCTGGAGGATTTCGCGCCCGCGCCCCGCGCCGCCGCCGGCACGGTGCTCCCCGTCGCCCTGACGGGGCGGTTCGAGGGCGGCGGCCGCGTCTCGTTCGGCACGCTCGCGGCCGGCCGCCTCGCGCCCGGCCAGACGCTGCGGACCGAGACCGGCGAGGAGGCGAGGGTCGCGCGGCTGTGGTCGGCCGGCGTGGAGGTCGAATCGGCCGAAGCCGGCGAGGCGGTCGCGGTGGCGCTGACGCCGGAACGCGACATCGGCCGCGGCGCCGTGCTGGCCGACGGCATCGCCATCGCGGCCGCGACGCAGCTTCGCGTCCGCTTCGTCTGGCTGTCGAGCAAGCCGCTGCAAGCCGGCCAGGCCTACGACCTCCAGCTCGGCCACGGCGACAGCGCCGCGACCGTCTCGGGCCTGGAAGGGCGCCTCGACCTGGAGACGCTGGCGCTCGTCCGGGCCGAGGAAGCGATCGCCGCCAACGACATCGCGGTCGGCCGCCTCAATCTCAGCAAGCCGCTGCCGGCGCTGAGCTTCTCGGCGAGCCGTCCGCTCGGCGCCTTCATCCTCCTCGACCGGCTGACGCGCCGGACCGCGGCGGCCGGCATCGTCCTGTCGGTCGAGCGGGTCAGCGACGACACGCCCTGGCACAAGCTTGAGATCACGCCGGCCGATCGCGGCCGGCTGATGAACCAGGCGCCGGCCGTGGTCTGGCTGACCGGCCTGTCGGGCGCCGGCAAGAGCACGATCGCCGACCTCCTCGACCGGCGCCTGCATGCGCTCGGCCGCCACGCGATGGTGCTCGACGGCGACAATCTGCGCCACGGCCTCAACGCCGATCTCGGCTTCAGCGACGCCGACCGGGCCGAGAATGTCCGCCGCGTCGGCGCGGTCGCCGCCCTGATGGCCGACGCCGGGCTGATCGTCATCGTCTCGCTGATCTCGCCGTTCCGCGCCGGCCGGGCCGAGGCGCGGGCGGCGGTCGGGGCCGAGCGCTTCCTTGAAGTGTTCGTCGACGCGCCGATCGAGCTCTGCCGGCAGCGCGACCCGAAGGGCTTCTACGCCCGCGCCGACAAGGGCACGCTCAAGCGCTTCACCGGCGTCGGCTCGGCCTACGAGCCGCCCGAGGCGCCGGACCTGCATCTGCAGACCGACCGGCTCTCGCCCGCGGACTCGGTCGAGCGGATCCTCGAGGCGCTGGCCGCGCGGGTGCGGCGCTGAGGAAGCTGGTCCGGCCGCGACCTTTCCCCGTCATGGCCCGCGCAGGCGGGCCATCCACGACTTGCGGCGCTGAGGTTTGGTCTTCGTCGACAAGACGTGGATGGCCCGGATAAACCGGGCCATGACGAAGGAAGGGCATATCTGGATCGATGGCAATCGCGGCTAAACCGATCTAGGAAAAAATTCTTGACATCGGTATGGCAATCTGGCAAAAGGATTAAAATCCTGGAGCCTTCGCCATGTCCGACGCAACGCCGCGCCTTGCCCTGCCGCTGATCGCCGCCGCGCAGGCTCAGAAGCACGTCACCCATAACGAGGCGCTGACCGTCCTCGACGCCGTCGTCCAGCTTTCGGTGGCGGATCGCCTGTCCGCGCCGCCGCCCTCGCCCGCCGCCGATGCGCGCTATCTGGTGGCCGCCGCCCCGACCGGCGATTTCGCCGGCCATGCCGGCGCGCTGGCGGTCCATCAGGACGGCGCCTGGCGGTTCGTCGCGCCGCGCGAGGGCTGGATCGCCTATGTCGAGGCCGAGGACGCCGCGCTCGTCTACCGTTCCGGCGGCTGGGAGGACCTGAAGCCGCGCAGCGCCGACCGGCTCGGCATCGGCGCCACCGCCGATGCCGGCAACCGCCTCGCGGTCGCGAGCCCGGCGGTGCTGTTCACCCATGCGGGCGACGACAGCCGCGTCAAGATCGACAAGGCGGCGGCCGGCGACACTGCGAGCCTCCTCTTCCAGACCGGCTTCTCGGGCCGCGCCGAGATCGGCCTTGCGGGCGGCGACGACCTCGCGCTCAAGGTCAGCCCCGACGGCGCCGCCTGGACCGACGCGATGGCGGTCGACCGCGCCACCGGCCGGCCGCGCTTTCCGCAAGGCGTGGCGCATGCCGCGACCGGCGCCGTCCTCGGCAGCCTGATCTTCACGCCGGGCGGCGACGGCGAGGTCTCGATCCTCCGGCTCGACCGCTCGCGCGCGCAGGACCCGCGCACCGCCACGCTCTCGGCCGTCTCGGGCGCGACGCTGACGCTCTCGACCAACGATGCCGACCTGTTCTTCACCTACCGGATGCGCAACGTCTCGCGCGTTCGCATCTGGAACACGTCGAAGACGCCGCCGGCCGCCGCCTGGGTCGAGTGGGACCCGGCCGTCAACCAGCTCCGCGTCACGGATGCGGCCCATGTCGCGGGCTGGCTCGCGGGCGAGACGATCCGTCTCGGCGACATCGCGGGCGAGCCGGGCGTGCCGGCCGGCTTCACGCGCGGCTACGCGCTCGACATCGCGCCGATGCTGCAGAACCGGCTCGGCGCGGTCTTCCCCCAGAAGGGGCTGATGTTCAAATGCAGCGTCGTGGGCATCGGCGGCGTCGCCGGCATCGTGGCGTCGCCGACCGCTGTGTCGGGGTCCTTCTTCGGCGGCAACAGCCTGTCGAACGGTGCGCAGAACAACACGATGCATGTCGTGCCGACCACCGAATTGTCGCCGATCTCGAATTCCAACCTCGTCTATGTCCGCGAGGACGCGGCCGGCGGCGCGACCCTCGGCCTCGCGACCTTCGGGGTCTGCGGCGTCTGGGCGTAGACGGAGAGTTTGCGAGGAGCTTACGACCTGCCGGACCTAGTCGATCCCCATGCGGCGGGCCAGCAGCGGCAGCGTCGTCGCCAGCAGCATCCAGCGAAAGAGGTGATGCGCCACCACATAGGCCGGGTCGAGGTCGAGCATCAGCGAGAGCATGACCAGCGCCTCCAGCCCGCCCGGTGCGAAGGCGAGCAGGATCTGCGGCAACGGCAGGCCGGTTACCATCCTGACGAGCACCGCGCCGGCCAGCGACACCGCGAGCGCGATGCCGAAGGCGCCGAGCGAGGCCAGCGCCATGCGCCGCAGCTCCGCGATCGTCGTGCCGCGAAAGCGCAGGCCGACCATCATGCCGAGCAGGATCATCGCCGGGATGAGGATCGGCAGCGGCACCTGCGCCCGGATGAGCCCGGTCGCGTGCAGCACGCTCGAGCCGATCATCGCGCCGAGCATCAGCCCGCCCGGCATCTTGAGCTTCTGCGCCGCCCAGCCCGTGAGGCTGCCGACCGCCATCATCGCGGCGACCTCGCCGAGGAGGCGGGCGAGCGGCATGGCGGGCGGCGCCGGCAGCGCCATCGGGCCGGCGCCGAGCAGCGCCACGATGCCGGGCAGCAGCGCCACCAGCACGAACACCCTGAGAGTCTGCGAGACCGCCACCTTGCGGCTGTCGGCCGAGCTCTCCATCGCCATCAGCATGACCTGCGACAGCGCGCCGGGCGCCGAGGCATAGAGCGAGGTGGACTTGTCCCAGCCCATCGCGCCGCGCAGGAACAGCGACACCGCCGCCATGACGGCCCCGACCGTCAGCGTCAGGATGATGAGGCTGGCGGGCCAGCT
The DNA here is from genome assembly GCA_039808545.1 of Phreatobacteraceae bacterium. Classification (GTDB taxonomy): domain Bacteria; phylum Pseudomonadota; class Alphaproteobacteria; order Rhizobiales; family JBDHTH01; genus JBDHTH01. The sequence continues at coordinate 4,524 of JBDHTH010000017.1, forward strand.
CGGCAGCCGCGCGATCGTCTCGGGCGTGATGCCGCCGCCCATCGAGACGCCGAGCACCAGCCAGGTGATCAGCATCACGGGGCGCGGCACCTCGGTGTCGAGCCCGGCCAGCACCGCGATCGTCGCGGCGACCAGCGGCCCCGAGATCCAGGGCGCCGGCAGGCCGATCAGCGTGAAGAGGATGCCGCCGGCCGTCGAGATCAGCAGGATCGCGCCGAACCGTGCCCATCGCCCGGACGGATCGAAGCGTTTGCCAGCGTCCAAAAGGCCTCTCCTCGGCGCTTCGGCGAACCGAAACCCGGCCCGAGGCGTTTCGGCGCGAGCCGCGCGCCGCGCCGGCCCGAGGAGGCTTATGATACGGGCGGGCCGACGCGTAAATGCCCCTCGTCGAAAAACCGTCTTGTTTCCGATGCATGGGTGCGCAAGACCTGCCGGGCATCACGGATGGCCGGGATCTTCCGGTCCGGGAGGTGATCTGCTATCGCGTTTCTGGCTGCCCGGATTCGGGCCGGCCCTCAAGGGTATTTCCAATGAATCTTTGGCAAGGGCTGCTCCGGTTCGTCCGGGACCGGATCGGCTACAAGGCGATTGGCCTTGCCGCCAGCGTCGCGCTGGTCAGTATCGCGGTCTACGTCTTGTGGAAGAAGCTGCGCAGCATCGACCCGGCGCAGGTCTGGGCGGCGATCGGCAATGTCAGCGGCACGGCCCTCGGCCTCGCGGCGCTCAGCGTCTTCTGCGCCTATTTCACGCTGACCTTCTACGATTATTTCGCGACCAGGACGATCGGCCGGCGCGATGTGAGCTATCGCAACTGCGCGATCGCGGCCTTCTCGAGCTACTCGATCGCCCATAATCTCGGCGCCACCGTCTTCACCGGCACGGTCGTGCGCTACCTGATCTATTCGCGCTACGGGCTGACCGCGATCGACGTGATCAAGGTGTCGTTCATCGCCGGCCTCACCTTCTGGCTCGGCAATGCCGCGATCCTCGGCCTCGGCCTCGCCTACGAGCCCTGGGCGGTGGCGCCGATCCTCACCAATGTCGGCATCGACGGCTGGCACATAAGGGCGCTCGGCATCCTGGTGCTGCTGGTGCTGGCCGGCTATGTCGCCTATGTCCATTTCGGCCATCGCGACATCGGCCAGGGCGCCTGGAAGATCACGCTGCCGGACGCCAAGCTGACCTCGGTGCAGATCCTGATCGGCATCGCCGACCTCACCTTCTGCGCGCTCGCCATGTACGCGCTGATGCCGGGCGGGCCGAACAATCCGAGCATCCATTTCGAGACGCTGGCGGTGATCTTCATCGCCTCCACGCTGCTCGGCTTCGCGAGCCACACGCCGGGCGGCCTCGGCGTCTTCGAGGCCTCGATGCTGGTGGCGCTGCCGGATTTCAACAAGGAGGAGCTGATCGCCGCGCTGCTCCTCTACCGGCTGTTCTATTTTCTCATTCCCTTCATCCTGGCGCTCGCCGTGGTGGCGATCCGCGAGATCAGCGCCGGCCACGGCGTCATGGAGGCGGTGAAATCGGCGGCCGGCGCCGTCAAGCACGGCGAGGAGCTGAAGAAATGAGGGCGCGCCGGATCTTCGCGGGCCGGGCTGCGGCCGGCCTTCTCGCGCTGCTGGCGCTGGCCGTTCCGGCCCGCGCCGAGGACAAGCCGGCCTCCGGCAAGGAGCTCCTGAAGCTCTACTACACGGTCGCGATCGCGGCCGACCGCTGCGGCTGGCCGATCGCGCCCGCCGAGATCGCGGCGCTCGACAAGGCGGCCGCCGCCGCCCAGGAGGACGCCAAGCTCGACGAGCCCGCCGCCGACGCCTTCTTCAACGAGCTCGACGCGGCTTTCGCGCGCGAGAAGAACCAGCGCTGCGTCTCGGGCGGCGAGACCGAGGCGCTCTACAAGAAGACGCTGGCCGAGATCGTACGGTAGACGGGGCGCATTCGCGCCGTCAGCGCGAGAGCCGGCCTTCGTCGTCGACGACGCGCAGCCGGGCCGGCGCCGCATCGCCCCATTGCCACAGGACGAGGTTGAGATCGCCCTCGCGCGCGCCGGGCGCGAAGCTGCGCACCAGCAGCCCGGCATGGCCCTTCGCCGCAAGAGCTTGCGCGAAAACTTGCGTCGGCGCCGCGCGGCCGGCCCGCATCCGGTCGCGCCAGCCCGGATCCGCGAGCGCCGCCGGGTCCAGGCCCTCGGCCGCGAGCGCCGCGATGTCGCGGCTGTCGAAGACGGATTCGATCTCGGCCTCGTAGGAGACGAGCACGGTCGGCTGCAGGCTGCCGGCCTGATTGGCCTCGCGCAGCGCCGTCATGACGGAGAGCGAGGTATAGAGCGCGGGCGTCCCCTTCGCGTTGAACCGGCCGCCATAGAGCGCCGCCCCGCGCCCCGAGAGGGGCTCGCGAGCATAGACCGGGTTGAGGGCGCGATAGAGGAGCCCTGAGAACCGCATCGGCCGGTCAGGCGTGGATGCCGGCGTCGACCGCGTCGATATAGTCGAGCACCGCGCCGGCCTCGCCGTCGCGGACGAGCTGCATCGCGGTGCGGCCCGAGAAGCCGGGCAGCGGCTCGGAGCGGTACCAGGCATAGGCCATCAGCGCCGAGCCGAAGCGCGGCTCGACCTTGTTGATGATCTCCGCCATCTCGCGCAGCCGCCGCTGGGTGCGCGGCGATTTCAGCCGTTCCTGTCGCTGCACCGCGTCCTTGCCGAGGCCGGCGCTGCGCGCCACCTCCTCGCTCGTCGTGCGCAGGGCCTCGGCCATCTTGCGCGGCGCGAACAGCCCTTTCTCGGCATATTGCACGAGGCTCATGGCCAGATCCGCTCTCGATGAATGCCAATATAACTGACGCAATATAATGTCAGTTCATGCGGCAAGCAAGCGCCCTACGGCTTCCCGAGGCCCGGCAGGGGCAGGTCCTTCAGGCCCTTCAGCTTGATCACCGAGAGATCGGGCGGCACCGTGAGGGCGGCCGGGTCCTGCGGGCTGCGCTTCAGCTCGGTCGCCTCGAACACGGTGCGGGGCTTCCCCTCGCTCGACGTCTCGATCCTGAGCGTGATGCCGTCGGCCGTGATGCAGGCCGTGGCGGTGCCGCCGGGGGCCGCCTTCGCGGCGACGCGCCAGAGCGTGCAGGTCTCGCCCGCCACCGTCGCGGTGCCGAGCCGCGTGCCCTCGCCGGTCAGCGGGCCGAGGCGCGGATCCTCCGCGAGGTCGATCTCGGCCGCGACCGACAATCCCGGCACCGGCACCGCGACGATTGCCTTTTTCCTCGCGAGGTCGGCCCAGACCGTCATCGTCTTGCCCGAGACCTTGACCTCGGTGCGCAGCTTGCCGCCGGCATGGCGCATCGACAGCGTGCCGGCGTCGAGAAAACGCGCCTCCATCGCGAAATCGGCCTGCGGCAGGGGCAGCGGCTCGGCCCGCGCGGCCCCCGAGAGACCGAGCCCCGCCGCGAGGAGGCTTGCCGCGACGAGATATCTCATCGCGCCGCCCGCGGCTCGCCGCCCTTCTTCAGATAGTCGGGCGCCGGCATGACGATCTTCAGGTCCTGATCCTGCACGATCGTCCTGTTCTTGTTCGGATAGGGCAGGTTGATCAGGAGGTGCCGGATCGCGCCGAGCCGGGCCCGCTTCTTGTCGTTCGCCTCCACGATCGTCCAGGGCGCCGTCTCCGAATGGGTGGCGGCGAGCAGCCGGTCGAAGGCGGTGGAATAATCGTCCCATTTCTCGACCGCCTTGAAGTCGAGCGGCGACAGCTTCCATTGCTTCAGCGGATCGTGGAACCGGTCGTAGAGCCGCTTGATCTGCATCTCGCGGCCGATCGTCAGGAAGAACTTGAAGAGGCGCATGCCGTCGCGCACGAGCCCGGCCTCGAACACCGGCGCCTCGGCGAGGAAGCGCGTCGTCTGCTCGGGCCTGGCGAAGCCCATCACGGCCTCCACGCCCGCCCGGTTGTACCAGGAGCGGTCGTAGAGGGCGATCTCGCCGGCGGTCGGCAGATGCGCCACGTAGCGCTGGAAATACCATTGCCCGGCCTCGGTCTCGGTCGGCTTGGCGAGCGCGACGAGCCGCGCCGTGCGCGGGTTGAGATGCTCGACGAAGCGCTGGATCGTGCCGCCCTTGCCGGCCCCGTCCCGTCCCTCGAACAGCACCACGATGCGCTCGCCCGTCTCGTTGGCCCAGCGCTGCGCCTTCACGAGCTCGATCTGCAGCGCCAGCAGCGTTTCCTCGTAGGCGTCGTCGTCCATCTTGTCGTCATAGGGAAAGCCGCCGCTGGTCAGCGCCTTCTCGCGAATCGCCTTCGGCAGCGGCCCGTCGAACGCGAAGCCGCCGATTGTCGGCGCGTCGCCCTTCGGAGCGTCACCCTTGGGTGCGTTGCCCTTGGATGCGCCGCCGTCTTTCGCCTTGCCCTTGCCGGGCTTGGACGCCTTCGCGGACTTGACCCGCGCGCCCCCGGCGCGTTTGGTCGCAGGCGTGTCACGCAATGCCTTCTTCATGGCGAGTCGGGTCTCCTGAAGGATGTCGCCGATGTCGGGCGAGAACACTAACAGCGCCTCTCCCCCCGGCCTAGAGCCGGGCAGCGGGCCGGCGTCGCGCGAAACGCTGGCGCGCATTCTCCGCGCGCTGCGGCGGCAGGCGCCGCTCCTTGCCGTGGCGGCGGCCGGCCTCGCGGCGCTGATGCTCGTCGACCAGCATCGCGTCGCCGTCGCGGCCGCGGCCTTCCTCGCGCTGCTCGTCGCCGCGCTGTGGCCCGCGCTGACGCAGCGCCGCGGCGCGCGCCCGCTGCGCGCCCGGCCCCATTCCGGCCAGGACGCCGCCCTGCGGGCGCTGATCGGCGCGCAGGCCGATCCGGTCGTCGTCACGGATCGCGGCGGCCATGTCGTGCTGCTCAACCCGGCCGCCGAGGCGATGTCGCCGGCCTTGCGGCGCGGCGCCCCCGTCACTTACGCGATCCGCGCGCCCGAATTCGTCGATGTCGTCAAGCGCGCCACCGAGGACGACCAGACCGTGACGATCGAGCTCGCGGAGCGCGTACCGGTGGAGCGCCAGCTCAAGGTGATCGCGACGCCCTTCCGCCTGCGCGGCCCGGCCGACGGCGCCCACGACCACGTGCTCTACGCCTTCCAGGATCTGTCGGCGACGCGGCGCGTGGAGCGCATGCGCGCCGATTTCGTCGCCAATGCGAGCCATGAGCTGCGGACCCCGCTCGCCTCGCTCCTCGCCTTCATCGAGACGCTGCAGGGCGCGGCCCGCGACGACAAGGTGGCGCGCGAGCGCTTCCTCGGCGTCATGGCGGACCAGGCGCGGCGCATGACGCGGCTGATCGACGACCTGCTCTCGCTCTCGCGCATCGAGCTCGACGAGCATCTGCCGCCGGCCGGCCGGGTCGATCTTAAGGGCGTCGTCGAGAGCGTGACGAGCGCGCTCGGGCCGCTCGCGGCCGAGCGCGGCGTCGAGATCGCGGTCGAGGCGGAGCCTGGGCCGCTGACGGTGATCGGCGATCGCGACGCGCTGATCCGCCTCGCCGAGAACCTCGTCGAGAACGCGCTGAAATACGGCGCGAACGGCAAGCGCGTCGATATCCGCCTCAAGCCCGACGAGGCTACCATGACCGCGACGCTCACGGTGGCGGATCACGGCCCCGGCATCGCGGCCGAGCATCTGCCGCGCCTCACCGAGCGCTTCTACCGGGTCGATGTCGCGCGCTCGCGCGCCGAGGGCGGCACCGGGCTCGGCCTCGCCATCGTCAAGCATATCGTGGCGCGCCATCGCGGCCGCCTCGTCGTCACGAGCACGATCGGGGAGGGCGCGACCTTCACCGTCACATTGCCGCTCGCGAGCCGCGCGGCCCGCCAGAAAAGCGATATTTCATAGACGTTTGATCTGTCACAAAGCTGTTGCCGAAGCGTCGTAGAACGGTGTCGTGGCGCCGCTAGGGTGGCGCCGCCGACGAGACCCGAGGCGCAAAGCCGGGCGTGTCGGCCAGGGAGCGCCGATACGCGGCGCGCAAGACAGGAGCTTCCCGTGCGTTCTCTTCTTTCGCTCGCGACCGTCGGCATCGTTGCCGCCCTCGCCACGCCCGCCATTGCCCGTGACCAGATCCGCATCGTCGGCTCGTCCACGGTCTATCCCTTCTCGATCGCCGTTGCCGAGCAGTTCGGCAAGGGCAAGTTCAAGACCCCGGTGGTGGAATCGACCGGCACCGGCGGCGGCTTCAAGCTGTTCTGCGCCGGCGTCGGCGAGAACACGCCCGACATCGCCAATGCGTCGCGGCGCATCAAGAAGTCCGAAGTCGACGAATGCGCCAAGAACGGCGTGACCGTCACCGAGATCACGATCGGCTTCGACGGCATCGCCTTCGTCACCGACAAATCGGCCAAGCCCGCGAACCTCACGGCCAAGCAGATCTGGCTGGCGGTGGCCAAGCAGGTGCCGGTCGACGGCAAGCTCGTCGCCAACCCGCACAAGAAGTGGTCGGATGTCGACAAGTCGCTGCCCGACACCGCCATCACGGTCTACGGCCCGGCCCCGAACCACGGCACCCGCGACGCCGTCATCGAGCTCGTCATGGATGCGGGCTGCGCCGAGTTCGCCGAGATCAAGGCGCTCGACGCCAAGGCCAAGGCGCAGGCCTGCAACACCTTCCGCGAGGACGGGGCCTGGGTCGATGTCGCGGATGCCTACAACGTCACGGTCGACCGCGTCCTGAAGACGCCGGGCTCCTTGGGCATCATCGGCTACGGCTTCTACGAGAACAACAAGTCGAAGCTGAACGCCGCGACGATCGGCGGCGTCGAGCCGACCTTCGAGAACATCGCGTCCTCCAAGTACCCGGTCGCCCGCTCGCTGTTCTTCTACGTGAAGCGCGAGCACGCCAACGTGATCGTCGGCCTCAAGGAGTTCCTCGCCGAGTTCACCGCCAAGAAGGCGATCGGCGAGGACGGCTATCTCGTCGACAAGGGCATGATCCCGCTGCCGAAGGCGGCCTACGATCAGACCGTGAAGGACGCCAAGGACTTCACCAAGCTCGAGCTGACGAACTAAAGACCGGCGCGCCGGAGGGCGGCGACCCGCCCTCCGGCCGTTCCGGCCAACGCCGACATCAGCGCGGACGCGCCATGAAAACCACCCTGTTCCTGATCCTCTGCGCCGCCGCGCTGATCGCCTTCCTGATCGGCCGCGCGCGGGGCAAGGCCTTCGCGGCCGCCCGGCGCGGGATCGTCCATTCCCGGCCGCAATATCATGGCGGCTTCCTGGCGCTCGCCACCTTCCTGCCGGCCGCCGCCGCGCTCGCGCTGCTGGGAAGCGTCGGCCCGAGCCTCGTCGACAGCCTGGCGCGCGCCCAGATGCCCGCCGACATCCTCGCGGGCCCCGCCCTCGAGGTGACGAAGCGGATGTCCGACATCCGCGCCATCGCGCAGGGACAGACGCCGTCCGGCACCACCCAGGCGCTGCGCGACGCGGCCGAGATCTATGCCGGCTACGATCGCGGCTTCGACCTCGCCACCGTCGCGATCGTCGCGGGGCTCGCGGCGCTCGGCTTCGGCCTCGCCTATCGCCGCCTGTCGCCCGCCTTCCGCGCCCGCACCATGGTCGAGCGCGCCACGATGGGCTTCCTGTTCGCGGCCTCGGGCGTCGCGGTCCTCACCACCTTCGGCATCCTGCTCTCGGTCGTCTTCGAGACCTTCCGCTTCCTGTCGATCGTCTCGCCGATCGATTTCTTCTTCGGCACCCATTGGAGCCCGCAGCAGGCGACGCCCGGCAACGAGGCGGGCGCCTTCGGCCTCATCCCGCTGCTGACCGGCTCGATCCTGATCACGGCCCTCGCGATGCTGGTCGCCGGCCCGGTCGGCCTCTTCGCCGCGATCTACATGTCGGAATACGCCACCCCCGCCACCCGCGCGATCGCCAAGCCGGTGCTGGAGGTGCTGGCCGGCATCCCGACGGTGGTCTTCGGCTTCTTCGCGGCGCTCACCCTCGGCCCGCTGATCCGCGACATCGGCGGCGGGCTCGGGCTGCATGTGGTCACCGAGAGCGCGCTGGCGGCCGGGCTCGTGATGGGCGTGATGATCATCCCGTTCGTCTCCTCGCTCGCCGACGACGTCATCAGCGCGGTGCCGCAGGCGATGCGCGACGGCTCCTACGGCATGGGCGCGACCAAGTCCGAGACGATCAAGAGGGTCGTCATCCCGGCGGCGCTCCCCGGCATCGCCTCCGCGATGATGCTGGCGATCTCGCGCGCCATCGGCGAGACGATGATCGTCGTCATGGCGGCGGGCCTTGCCGCCAACCTGACGCTGAACCCGCTCGACGCCGTCACGACCATCACGGTGCAGATCAAGACGCTGCTGGTCGGCGACCAGGAGTTCGACAGCGCCAAGACGCTCTCGGCCTTCGCGATCGGCTTCGTGCTGTTCTTCTTCACGCTGGCGCTGAACGTGGTGGCGCTGCGCATCGTGCGCCGCTACCGGGAGCAGGTGGAATGAGCGATATCGCAGTCATCCCGGCCCGTCATCCGGGCAAGGCCGAGGCCGAGCGGCGCGTCGCCAGGCGCTACCGCGCCGAGCGCCGCTTCCGCTTCTACGGCATCGCGGCGATCGGCTTCGCGGCGCTGTTTCTGGTGATCCTGTTCGCCGACATCCTGTCGCGCGGCATTCCGGGCTTCTTCCATCACCGCGTCGGCATTCAGGTGACGCTCGATCCCGCGACCCTCGACATCGGCGACAAGCGCGACCCCGACGCCCTGCGGGCGGCCGATTACCGCGCCGTCATCCGCGAGGCGCTGCAGGCGCTGTTCCCGGACGTGACGGGCCGCGCCGAGCGCCGCCAGCTCGCCGGCTTCGTCGCGACGAATGCCGGCGCCGAGATCGCCCGGCGCGTCATCGCCGAGCCCTATATCATCGGCTCGAAGATCAACGTGAACCTGCCGGTCTCGGCTGAGGCCGATCTCTACTACAAGGGCAAGATCAAGGCCGGCCCGGGCCAGCAGCTCTCGGCCGAGACGGGAGTGCTGCTCGACCGGCTGCGCGCCAACGCTTTTGTCTCCCAGGATTTCGCCTGGAACTTCCTCGAGAACGGCGCCTCGCGCGAGCCCGAGCAGGCCGGCATCCTGGCGGCGCTCGTCGGCTCGGCGCTGACCATGCTGGTGACGCTGCTGCTCTGCCTGCCCACGGGCGTGGCGGCCGCGATCTACCTGGAGGAGTTCGCGCCGAAGAACCGGCTGACCGACATCATCGAGGTCAACATCAACAACCTCGCGGCCGTGCCTTCGATCATCTTCGGCCTGCTCGGCCTTGCGGTGTTCCTCGCGATGTTCGGCATGCCGCGCTCCTCCTCCCTCGTCGGCGGCCTGGTGCTGGCGCTGCTCGTCCTGCCGACCATCATCATCGCGTCGCGCGCCGCGCTGAAGGCCGTGCCGCCCTCGATCCGCGAGGCGGCGCTCGGCATCGGCGCCTCGCGCCAGCAGGCGATCTTCCACCACGTGCTGCCGCTCGCGATGCCCGGCATCCTCACGGGCACGATCATCGGCATGGCGCATGCGCTCGGCGAGACCGCGCCGCTGCTCTTGATCGGCATGGTGGCGTTCATCGTCGACGTGCCGGGCGGCGTCACCGACGCCGCGACCGTGCTGCCGGTTCAGATCTACCAGTGGTCGACCTTCCCGGAGGCGGCCTTCCAGGCCAAGACCGCGGCCGGCATCATCGTGCTGCTGGTCTTCCTGTTCCTGATGAACGGCGCCGCGATCCTGCTGCGCAAGCGTTTCGAGAGGCGCTGGTGAGCGCCATGGAGTCATCGATGGAAATGCCCATGACCACGGCGGCGCTGGAGGCGCTCGAGACGCCGCCGACCAAGATCGTCGCGCGCGACGTCAACGTCTATTACGGCGAGAAGCACGCCATCAGGAACCTGTCGATCGACGTGCCGGCCCGTTCCGTGACGGCCTTCATCGGCCCCTCGGGCTGCGGCAAGTCGACCTTCCTGCGCTGCATCAACCGGATGAACGACACGATTCCCTCGGCGCGCGTCACCGGCAAGATCGCGATCGACGGCGAGGACATCCATGACCCTTCCCTCGACGTGGTGCAGCTCCGCGCCCGCGTCGGCATGGTCTTCCAGAAGCCGAACCCCTTCCCGAAATCGATCTACGAGAACGTCGCCTACGGCCCGCGCATCCATGGCCTCGCCCCCTCGCGCACCGATCTCGACGCGATCGTCGAGGCGAGCCTGAAGAAGGCGAGCCTCTGGGAGGAGGTGAAGGACCGCCTGCACGATGCCGGCACCGGCCTGTCGGGCGGCCAGCAGCAGCGCCTCTGCATCGCCCGCGCGATCGCGGTTTCACCTGAGGTGATCCTGATGGACGAGCCCTGCTCGGCGCTCGACCCGATCGCCACGGCGCGCATCGAGGACCTGATCGACGAGCTGCGCGAGAACTTCACGATCGTCATCGTCACGCATTCGATGCAGCAGGCCGCGCGCGTCTCGCAGCGCACCGCTTTCTTCCATCTCGGCATCCTCGTCGAGGAGGGACCGACCGAGATGATGTTCAACAACCCGACCGACAAGCGCACGCTCGACTACATCACGGGCCGGTTCGGATAAGCCGGGAGAGACAGACATGGCCGACCACATCGTTTCGACCTACGAATCCGAACTGAAGAACCTGACCCGCTCGGTCGTCGAGATGGGCGGGATGACCGAGAAGCAGGTCGTCGACGCCATCGACGCCCTGGTCAAGCGCGACATGCTGCTCGCCCAGAACGTCATCGCGGCCGATCCGAGCGTCGACGCGCTGGAGCGGGTCATCGAGGAGCGCGCCATCATCACGATCGCCAAGCGCCAGCCGATGGGGCCGGACCTGCGCGAGATCATGTCGGCGATCCGGATCGCCAACGACCTGGAGCGCATCGGCGACCTTGCCAAGAACATCGGCAAGCGGGCGTTGGCGCTGAACGGCGCCTTCCAGGCACAGAAGCTGCTGCGCGGCGTCGAGCATATGGGCGAGCTGGTGCTCGGCCAGCTCAAGGACGTGCTGGACGCTTTTGCGGTGCGCGACGCCGACAAGGCGCTGGCGGTGTGGAAGAGCGACGGCGAGGTCGACCAGCTCCACACCTCGCTGTTCCGCGAGCTGCTGACCTACATGATGGAGGATCCGCGCACGATCACGCTCTGCGCCCATCTCCTGTTCATCGCCAAGAATGTCGAGCGCATCGGCGACCACGCGACCAACATCGCCGAGACCGTCTACTACCTGGTGCATGGCCGCGAGCTGACCGACGAGCGGCCGAAGGCCGACGCCTCCGTCTATGTCGGCGCCGCCAACCAGGAACCGGCCCGATAAATCGAGGATCGCGAGAGACGCCAGGATGAACTTTCCGACTCCCTTCTCGGTCATGGTGGTGGAGGACGAGCAGAGCCTCCAGATGCTGCTGCGCTACAATCT
>JBDHTH010000018.1:0-15726 GCA_039808545.1 Phreatobacteraceae bacterium
CGCCCGAGGACCCGGACGACCCGGCCGAGATCTGGGGCCAGCGCATCGGTCGCGGCCTCGCATTTGCGGTGGCGGCCGGCCTCGTGATCTATCTCGTCGTGACCTACATCAGATGAACGGCCGCCGATGACCGCCACCGTGACCGACTGGGACAAGCTCGAGGCCCCCGACCTCGCCGCCTTCGAGCGGATGGCCGACGCCGCCTTCGCGCGCCTGCCCGAGGCCTTCCGCGCGCTCTGCAAGGGCGTCGTGATCCAGATCGACGACTTCCCGACCGACGAGGTCGTCGAGGAGCTGGGCGCCGAGGGGCCGTTCGACATCATGGGGCTGTTCCAGGGCTTCGGCCTCGCGCAGGGCGGCGATCCGCAGACCGGGCAGATGCCCAACATGGTCTGGCTCTACCGCCGCCCCATCCTCGACTACTGGGCCGAGAACCAGGAGACGCTCGGCGCCGTCGTTACCCATGTGCTCGTGCACGAGATCGGCCACCATTTCGGCCTCTCGGACGACGACATGGAAAAGATCGAGAAGGACGCCGACAGGCCGGGCGGAGCATGACGACGATGGCGATCTACAGCCCCACACGCAAATGGCTGCACTGGGCGATCTTCGGGCTGGTGGCCTTCCTCTACCTGATCACCTATGCCGAGGGCGCCTTTCCGCGCGGCAGCGCCGGGCGGGCCTGGGTCTGGTTCCTCCATATCTCGTTCGGGCTGGTGTTGGCCGGGCTGGTCGTCTGGCGCGTGGCGCTGCGCATCGGTGCCGGCGAGGCCCCGCCGGTGCCCGGCGCGCCGGTCTGGCAGGACAGGGCCGCCCGTGTCGTGCATCTGGCGCTCTACGCGCTGCTGGTCGCCATACCGGTCGCCGGCATCGCGCTCGCCTTCGCGCGCGGCAACGCGCTGAGCTTTTTCGGCCTGTTCACGATCCCCTCGCCGATCACGCCCGACCGGGCGCTCTCACGACCGATCCAGGGCCTGCACGAATGGCTCGCCAACGCGATCGTCATCCTCGCGCTCGGCCATGCCGCGATGGCGCTCTGGCATCAATTCGTGAAGAAGGACGGCGTGCTCTCCCGCATGCTGCCCGGCCGCTGACCCCCGACCCGACAATCAACGCACAGAGGAAAATCCCATGCAGCCCTTCACGGTTCTGGAAGGCACCGCCGCCCCGCTGCGGATCGTCAACGTCGACACCGACATGATCATCCCCAAGCAGCACCTGAAGACGATCAAGCGCACCGGCCTCGGCACCGCGCTGTTCTCCGAGATGCGCTACAAGGAGGACGGCTCGGAGAATCCCGACTTCGTGCTGAACAAGCCGGCCTATCGCAATGCCCAGATCCTGGTGGCGGGCGACAATTTCGGCTGCGGGTCGAGCCGCGAGCACGCGCCCTGGGCGCTGCTCGATTTCGGCATACGCTGCGTGATCTCCACCAGCTTCGCCGACATCTTCTACAACAACTGCTTCAAGAACGGCATCCTGCCGATCACGGTCTCTCCGGAAGACCTGGAGAAGCTGTTCGACGACGCCGAGCGCGGCGCCAATTCGCGCCTCACCATCGACCTGGAGAACCAGGAGATCCGCGGCCCCGACGGCGGCAAGGTCAAGTTCGACCTCGACCCGTTCCGCAAGCACTGCCTGCTGAACGGCCTCGACGATATCGGCCTCACCATGGTCAAGGGCCAGGCGATCGACAGCTACGAGGCGAAGTCGGCCGCCGCGCGCCCCTGGGCGTAATGCGATAACGGGGATCGGCCGATGCTGGGACGCGCCCTCGCCTTCCTCTTCATCGGCCGCACCCCGCTCGGCATCGCGATCCGCGCCGCCTTCTTCGGCGTGCTCGCCGATTTCGTCGGCTCGCTGATCTTCGCGACGCGCTGGCAGATCTTCCTGTTCGCGGCCGCCGCCATCCTGGCGATCCTGCCGGTGCTCTACATCGTAGCCGGCTGGATCGAGAGGCGCCGCCGCCGCGCCGAGCGCGACGAGAGCCTGACGATCGACGAGCCCGGCGAAGGAATTTAGGGCACGCCTTGCGTCGCGGATGTGCCGCTTCGGGACGAAGCTAAAGCCTGTGGATAGCCGTTAACCTTCCATTAACGAAAATCCTTGTGGTCGGGTGCATCCCGTGGTTCGATCTTTTCGTGAGCACGGTAACGATCGATATCCGCCCGGCCCGGGCCAGGGACGCCGCCGAGATCGCGGCGGTTCATGACGACGCGTGGCTGTTCGCCTATCGCGGCCTCATTCCCGGCGCCGAATTGCAGCGCATGGTTACGCGCCGCGGCGCGGCCTGGTGGCAGAAGGCGATCGCCGGCGGCAGCCGCCTGTCGCTGCTGACCTTCGGCCCGACCATCGCGGGCTACGCCAATTACGGCCGCAATCGCGCCCGCGCCCTCTCATATGACGGCGAGATCTACGAGCTCTATCTGAGGCCCGAGTTCCATGGCCTCGGCCTCGGCCGCAAGCTGTTCGAGCAGGTGCGGCGCGAGCTCGGCCCCCAGAACTCGCTCGTCGTCTGGGCGCTCGCCGACAACCACAATGCCAACGGCTTCTACCGGGCGCTCGGCGGCGTGCCGGTCGCCCGCTCCTCCGAGAGCTTCGGCCAGACCCAGCTCGACAAGGTCGCCTACGGCTGGCAGGCCTGACTCGCAAATCTGACAGCGTCCGCAGGCCGCTTTTCCGGTTCCCGAAAATGAAAACGCGGCCCGAAGGCCGCGCATCCGAAAATCCTGCCGGGAAAGTCGCCGCTTACTTCGGCGCCTTCTTGTCGCCGTCCGTGCGGTCCTGCCGCTCGGCGATGCGGGCCGACTTGCCGCGGCGATCGCGCAGGTAATAGAGCTTCGCGCGGCGCACGGCACCGCGGCGCACCACCTTGATCGACTCGATCATCGGCGAATAGACCGGGAAGACGCGCTCGACGCCCTCGCCATACGAGATCTTGCGGACCGTGAAGCTCTCGTTGAGGCCGCCGCCCGAGCGGGCGATGCAGACGCCCTCATAGGCCTGCACGCGAGTGCGGTCGCCTTCCTTCACCTTCACGTTCACCTGCACGGTGTCGCCCGGCTGGAACGCCGGGGTCGGGCGGACGGCAGCGAGCTTGGCGGCCTGTTCGGCCTCGAGCGTCTCGATGATATTCATGTCAGTCTCCATTGCCGGGCCGGGCACGGACGTGCCGGCAGCGTTTCGGCGCGCTGTTTTGATTTTGCGGCGCCGCAATACACCAATCGGCAGCGCTTGTCGATGCCGCCCGCTGCTGGACTTCCCGCCGCTGGACTTGGGCCCCGCGCGCGCCTAGATTTCCCCCGCGCCGCCGCCGTAAGCGGGGCGCATCCCTCGGAACGACGGTCCCGGACGCTTCGCCCATCGGCTCATCGCCGCCGGAGACCCCAGCATGCGTGCCCTCACCGCCCTTCGCCCTGCTCTGCCGCTCGTCCGCCGCGCCGTCGTAGCGGGCCTGATGCTCCTGCCGATCCCGGCGCTCGCCCAGGCCCCCGCGTCGGCCGAGCAGCCGATCGTCGTTTTCGCCGCCGCCTCGCTGAAGACGGCGCTCGACGAGATCAACGCCGCCTTCACCAAGGCGAGCGGCGTCGCCGTCAAGGCCAGCTACGCCGCCTCCTCGGCGCTCGCCCGCCAGATCGAGCAGCAGGCACCGGCCGACCTCTTCGCCTCCGCCGATCTCGAATGGATGGACTATCTCGACAAGAAGGGGCTGGTCGCTACGCCGACCCGCGTCAACCTCCTCAACAACCGCCTGGTGGTCGTCGCCGGCAAGACCTCGCCGCTCGCCGAGGTGAAGCTCGCGCCGGGCGCCCTGCCGGCCGCGCTGAAGGACGGGCGCCTCGCGACCGGCGAGGTGACGGCGGTGCCTGCCGGCAAATACGCCAAATCGGCGCTCGAGAAGCTCGGCTTGTGGGGCGAGGTCTCGGGCAAGCTCGCGCAGGCCGAGAATGTCCGCGCCGCGCTGCTGCTCGTCTCGCGCGGCGAGGCGCCGCTCGGCATCGTCTATGCGACCGACGCGGCGGCCGATCCGGAGGTCAAGGTCGTGGCGACCTTCCCGGAGGACTCCCATCCGCCGATCGTCTACCCCTTTGCGCTGACCAAGACGGCCGGCCCGCAAGCCGCGCGCTACCTCGCCTTCCTGCAGGGCCCGGAGGCGCAGTCCGTCTTCGCGAAGAACGGCTTCTCGGTGATCAAGCGCGGTTCGTAGAGCCCTGACGCGTTTTCTTCACGCGAACCGGCGGCCGCTTCGCTCGAAAACGCTACAACCACATCAATAGGCCGACACCCGCGACGATGAAGCCCATGCCGACGAGCTCGCGGGTGCTCGGCGTCTCCTTGAACACCTTGCCGGAGACGATCTGGGCGAGAAACACCTCGACGAGGGCGAGCGTGCGCACATTCGCGGCGCTCGTCAGCGAGAAGCCGAGGAACCAGAACTGCGAGGCGAGCGCCCCCGCGAAGCCCGCGAACAGCGAGGGCCGCCAAGCGCGGAAGATCGCCGTCAGGATCGGCCGGTCGACGATCCAGAGATAAAGGGTGAGCAGCGCCGACTGCATCCCGAGCGCCCAGGCAAGCGTCGTCGTGGCGCGCATGTAGAAGGGCGCCTCGCCGAGCGTCAGGATGCCGCCGCGGAACCCGACCGCGGCCAGCGCGAAACAGGCGGCCGAGACGACGCCCAGGATCAGCGGCCGCGCCGCCACCAGCCGGCTCGCGCCGTCCTTGCCGGGCCGGATCGACATCAGCACCACGCCGAAGGTCGCGACCGCGATCGCGATCCCGTCGCTCGCCGAGACGTGATCGCCGAGCACGAGGAGGCCGAACAGCGCCACCAGCACCGGCTCGGTCTTCGTATAGGCGATCGTCACCGCGAAGGAGCGGTCCTGCATCGCGGCCAGCATCAGCGCGGTCGCGAAGATCTGCGCCACCGCGCCGCCGAGCGTCCAGGCAAGGAAAGGCCAGGACGGTCCCGGCACGGCGAGCCCGGAGACGAGCACCGTCGCGGCGAGGAACAGCAGCGCGAACGGAAAGCCGAACAGGAAGCGCACATGCGTCGCCCCGACGGTGCCGAGCGTGTCGGTCAGCGAGCGCTGCGCCGCGTTGCGGAAGGTCTGGGCGAGCGAGGCGATCAGCGTATAGACGACCCAGGCCGCACTTCCCGTCAGCAGCCCCATCGTCCGACCCCTTCCCCAAATCGCGCGGGCGCGACGCTGCAACCATCGCGGCGCCGCCGCAAGCCGGCCGCGCGCATGCCTGCCATCGCGGCCGCCCGGCACGGCGGCTCGGCCGCCGCCTTGCTGATGCCCGATTCCGCCGCCATCAGCACTTGCGTAAGGAATTGACGGAATACTTCACGAAGCCGCTTGCGGTCCCGCGAAACTCGCAGGAACGCCGGGGCGGCTTTGGAAGCTTGGAATCGATCACGCTGGCAATCCGGCCGAAGCGACCGGAAGGCAGCGGGATCTAGGCAAATCACCGTGCCGGGTTTACTAAGGTCTGCCGCGCTGGCGGACTTCAGGTCCGGCCCTTCGCGGTCATGACATGACCGCCGAGCGACCGGACCCGATGCACGCAATTTATCGCCGCCTGAGCTTCGCCCTCGCCATCCTCCTCGCGGCGGTCGCTTCCGTCTCCTCGGCCGCCGCCAACGGCCCGACCCTGGTGATCGACGTGGCGACCGGCCGGGTCCTCCATCAGGATCGCGCCGCCGAGGCCTGGTATCCCGCCTCCCTCACCAAGCTGATGACCGCCTATGTGGCGTTCCACGCGATCCGCTCTGGCCGCGTGACGCTCGACACGCCGGTCGTCGAGAGTGCCCTGGCGCGCTCCCAGTCGCCCTCCAAGATGGGCTTTCCGATCGGCACCCAGTTCACGCTCGACAACGCGCTGAAGATGCTGATCGTCAAATCGGCCAACGACGTCGCGGTGGCGATCGCCGAGCGGGTCGGCGGCAACGTGCCGGATTTCGTCGCCGAGATGAACCGCCACGCCTCCCGCCTCGGCATGACCAATACGCGCTTCATCAATCCGAACGGCCTGCCGGGCTATGGCCAGCAGACCTCGGCGCGCGATCTCGCCGTGCTGGCCCGCGCCATCATCCGGGAGTTCCCCGAGCACGAAGGCATCTTCCGCATCCCGGCGATCCGCTTCGGCAACCGCGTCATGCGCTCGCCGAACGCGCTGCTGGTCCGCTACACCGGCACGGACGGCATGAAGACCGGCTTCATCTGCGCCTCCGGCTTCAACGTCGTGGCGAGCGCGACGCGCGGCGGCCGCCGCCTGATCGTCGTCGTGCTCGGCGCCCCCTCGGGCCGCGAGCGCGCCGAGATCGCGGCGCGGCTGCTGGAGACCAATTTCAGCGGCGCGCCGGGCGCGCTCGGCTTCTTCGGCAGCGCGCCGGAAGGCACGAATATCGAGCAGCTCGCCAATATCCAGGGCACGCCCCCCGACATGCGCGAGGAGATCTGCCGGCGCCGCGGCCGCACGCCGCCGAGCGAGGTCGCCGAGGACGATGGCTGGACGGGCGCCCCGGCGGCCGCCTATGCGCCGCCTTCCGACAGCGTCTATGCGGTGATGACCCCGACCCGCCAGGCGCCCAACCCGCTCGCCGCGATGCGCATCTCCTACCTGCATCCGCCGCAGCTCACCATGGAGCCCGTGATCGTCTCGGTGATGGCGCCCGGCAAGCCCGCCCCGGCCGATCCCGGCGTCGCCCCGGCGCCGACCCTGGTCCGCAATCCGGGCTCGCTGCACCAGCCCGGCAAGGTGCCGCCGGGCTCGCCGATGCAGCTCGGCACGCCGATCATCGATGAGCCGGCCGCTCCGCCGAAGACGCGCAACCGGATCGAGGCGCGCAAGACCGAGCCGCGCGTCAAGGCGCTGGTGATCGAGGAGCGCAAGACCAAGCCGGGAACGACGAAGCCCGGCAAGGCCAAGCTCGAGAAGAACGTCGAGAAGAAGCTCGAGAAGAAGGCCACGAAGCCCGCGAAGCCGAAGGGCTGAGACGCTCCCCGGCCTGAACCGGACCGGCTCGCCCACCGATCTTGCGCGGCGAGCAGGCCTGCCACCCGCGTCGCGCTTGCCGCGCCGGGCGCTTTTCGGTTCTGATGACGCTCGTTCTCTTTTGACGCGCTTTCGTCCGGCGAGCCGGTTCGCCTTCGCCCGAAAGCGCCTCGGCGCGATGCTTTTCAGAGCATGATCCCGAAAAGTGGGAACCGGTTTTCGGATAAGATCATGCTCAGACTCTAAGGCGCCGCGCCGCGAAAGCCGCAGACCATGACGAAATCCGCCAAATCCGGCCGCAAGGCGAAGCCCGAGCCGATCCCGCTGTCGCTGCTCACCGGGTTTCTCGGCTCCGGCAAGACGACGCTGCTCAACCGCCTGCTCGCCGATCCCGAGCTCGCCGACACGGCCGTGCTGATCAACGAGGTCGGCGAGATCGGCCTCGACCACCTGCTCGTCGAGCATGTCGCTGACGGCGTCGTGCTGCTCTCCTCCGGGTGCCTCTGCTGCTCGGTGCGCGGCGAGCTCGTCGACAGCCTGGAGACATTGCTCAAGGCCCGCGACAACGGCCGCATCCCGCCCTTCCGCCGCGCCCTGATCGAGACCACCGGCCTCGCCGATCCGGTGCCGGTCGTCAACACGGTCGCGGCGCATCCCTATCTGGCGATGCGCTTCAGGCTCGACGGCATCGTCGCGACCGTCGACGCGGTCAACGGTTTCGACACGCTCGCCAAACACCGCGAGGCGGTGCGGCAGGTTGCCCTCGCCGACCGAATCCTGCTCACCAAGACCGACCTCGTCGACACCGGTGCGGCGCGCGCCGCCCTGGCGCGGCTCAAGACCGAGATCGCGGCCCTCGCGCCCAACGCCGAAATCCTCGATGCTGCGACCGCGACCATCGGCCCCGACCTCGTCTTCGGCCTCGGCGCGCCGCGCCTCGACGACAAGCTCCCCGATGTCGCGGCCTGGCTGCGCGAGGACGCGGCGCACGGCCACGAAAGCCGCGCCTCCGCGCATGCGCCCGGCATCCACAGCTTCGTGATCGCCAGCGAGCAGGCGATACCGGCCCGCGCCTTCGCCATGTTCCTCGAATTGCTGGCTGCCACCGCCGGGCCGATGATGCTGCGCGCCAAGGGGCTGGTGAAGCTCGCCGAGCATCCCGATCGCCCGCTGCTGCTGCATGCCGTGCAACATATCGTCCACCCGACGACGCTGCTGCCCGAATGGCCGGACGGAGACCGCCGCACGCGCCTCGTCTTCGTCGTCGACGGGCTGCCGGAAGCGCAGGTGCGCGGCCTTTACAACGCCTTCGCGGGGATTCCGGCCGTCGACGCGCCGGATGCCGCGGCCCTCAGCGACAACCCCCTCGCCCTGCCGCGCGGCGGCTGACACTGTTCGCCGAGCGCGGCGCGCCGGCCACGCATGCGCCAAAATTCCGCCACCCCTGTTGACCGCCCAGTGCCGGCATGGGAGGCAGGAAACGGCCGCGCCCGCGGCCTTCCCTGGTTAACGCGACCGCGCCGAGCACCTTATCCGTTGCGCGCGGTCAGTCACGGAGCGCCTCTGTGGGCCTGCTGAACATCCCCCTGCTGATCATCCCCTTCACGCTCTACAATCTCTTCGCGCTGATCATGGGCTATGACGCCGCGACCTTCGCGACGGCGGTCTACCAGGTGCAGATGCTCTCGGGCGCCACCTGGACGATCACGCTCTCGGACGTGATGATCGCGGTCGGCCTGTTCTTCCTGTTCCTGGAGATCCTCAAGGCGACCCGCCCGGCCAAGCGCTCCATCGTCGACCACATGCTGTCGACCGTGCTGTTCATCGCCGCGCTGGTCGAATTCCTGCTCGTGCACCAGGTGGGGACTTCCACTTTCGCGCTGCTCATCCTCATGATGCTCGTGGACGTCGTGGCGGGCTATTCGGTCTCGATCCGGTCGGCCGGCCGCGACGTATCGCTCGACAATTGAGCTCCGAGGAGATCCGCCGATGACCCGCGACTTTCACGCTCCGGGGCGCTCGCCGGCCTACGGCGCCAACGGCATGGCCTGCACCTCCCATCCGCTGGCCACCCTCGCCGCGATCGAGAGCCTGAAGGCCGGCGGCACGGCGGCCGACGCCGCCGTCACGGCCGCGGCCCTGCTCACCGTGGTCGAGCCGCACATGACCGGCATCGGCGGCGACTGCTTCGTGCTGGTCGGCGAGCCGGACGGCACGGTGCACGGCTTCAACGGCTCCGGCCGGGCCGCCGCCGCCGCCAGCATCGACGCGCTGCATGCCAAGGGCGTGGAGACGATCGCGCCCTATTCGGTCCATACCGTGACGGTGCCGGGCGCGATCGACGCCTGGGAGAAGCTGCTGGAGCGCTTCGGCAAGCTCGGCATCGACCGCGCCCTTGCGCCGGCCATCGCGGCGGCGCGCGACGGCTTCGTCGTGCATCCGCGCGTCGCGACCGATTGGGAGGGCGAGCGCGACCGGCTGGCGGCCGATGCGGGCGCCGCCAAGCACTATCTCGTGGAGGGCCGCGCGCCGCTGCCCGGCGACATCCGCCGCCAGACCGCGCTGAGCGAAACGCTGCGCCTGATCGCCAAGCGCGGCGCGCGCGGCTTCTATCGGGGCTCCGTCGCCGAGGACATCGCCGCCACCGTCCAGGCCAAGGGCGGGCTCCTGCAGGTCAGCGACCTGGAGGCCCATCACGGCGACTGGGTCGAGCCGATCTCGACCACCTATCGCGGCGCCGAGATCCTGGAGATCCCGCCGAACGGCCAGGGCCTCGCGGCGCTGGTGCTGCTCAACATCCTGGAGCGCTTCGAGCTTGCCGGCCTCGATCCGAACGGGCCGGAGCGTCACCATATCGCGCTGGAGGCGGCCCGCCTCGCCTATGCGGTGCGCGACACCCATATCGCCGATCCGGCCTTCATGACGACGCCGGTCGCGGCGCTGATCGACAAGGCCTTCGCCAAGACGCTCGCCGAGAAGATCGACCGCACCACCCGCCGCCCGCTGCCGGCCCATCCGACACCGGGCTCCGATACCATCTACCTGACGGTCGCGGACCGCGACGGCCGCATCGTCTCGCTGATCAACTCGACCTTTCACGCCTTCGGCTCCGGCATCGTCACCGAGAAGAGCGGCATCGTGCTGCAGAACCGCGGCTATTGCTTCGTCATGACGCCCGGCCATCCGAACGCGATCGGCCCGTCCAAGCGGCCGATGCACACGATCATCCCCGGCATGATCCGCCAGAACGGCCAGGTGACGCACGGCTTCGGCGTGATGGGCGGCGCCTATCAGGCGATGGGCCACGCCCATGTGGTCGCCAACCTGTTCGATTTCGGCATGGATCCGCAGGCCGCGATCGATGCGCCGCGCAGCTTCTTCGACAAGGAGACCACCACGGTCGACCGGCATTTGCCTGCCGAGACGCGGATCGGCCTCAACGCGCGCGGACACCGCATCCATATTCCCGAGAAGCCGATCGGCGGCGGCCAGATGATCCAGGCTGATCGCGCGCGCGGCGTCTATATCGGCGGCTCCGACCACCGCAAGGACGGTTTCGCGCTCGGCTGGTGAGAACCGGCGCGCTTCACAGATTGCGCGCGACGACCCGTCCCGGCGCCGCATGCGGCGCCTCCCCGGTCTCATAGGCGGTCACGGCCTCTCCCGCGTCGGCGGGCCATGCGGGCCGGACCGGCGGCACGTCGGTTCCGGCGGCCGCGACCTGCGCGACGAACGGCGTGAAGAGGCGCGCCCGCGCGAGATCCTCGGGCGACACGATCTCGTCGGGCGTCAAGGGCTCGGTCGTAAACGCCATCTCGCTCGCTCCCACGCGAAACCCTCTCGATCGATACGGCTTGCCGTGACATGTGGGCTCGCGGCATCCTGCCACAAGCCGCCATGGGCCGGCATCGCCGCAAGGCGGTGCCGGCTTGGCGGGTGCAACGGCCGCGCCATCGCAAACGATCCGGATCGATACGAAAACGCTAGTCGAATCAAACGGATCGAGGCAGAGTGTTTCGAAACGGAACATTAACCGCCTTTCGAAACTCTTCTTCGGAAGCGCCGAGGACAGAATCGGAAGGGACGTCTCACGGATGAGGGTGGCCCAATGAGCACCGCTTCGCCGCCACGCGGATCCGACCAGGCGCCCGATATCGCGCTGCCCGATCTGCTCGGCGCGCTCGATGCCGCCGCCTATTCCTGGGACCTCGCGACCGATCGGCTGGTCTGGCAGGGCGATCCGCGCACGATCCTCGGGATCGAGGACGCCGCGACGCTCGCCACCGGCGCCGCCTTCGCGGCCGCGGCCTCGACGAAGAGCTATCTCGGCCGTTTCGACGCGATCATCAATTCGGGCGACCGCGACCCGGGTTCCGGCGTGCCGTTCACGGCCGTCTACACGATGCGCGACAAGGCCGGCGCCGATATCTGGATCGAGGATAGCGGCCGCTGGTTCGCCGGCCCGGACGGCAAGCCGAGCCATGCGCTCGGCATGATCCGCGCCGTCACCGAGCGCCATGACCAGATCAAGCGCCTCGCCCTGCTTTCCACGCTCGACCCGCTGACCAAGACCGCGAGCCGCGCACGGCTCGCCGACCTCCTGGAGACGATGCTGCAGGAGGCCGGGCGCCAGCGCGGCTCCTTCGGCTTCATCCTGCTCGCGATCGAGAACCTGCCGCAGCTCAACCAGGCTTACGGATACCAGATCGCCGACGAGGTGATCGTCGGCGTCGTCCAGCGGCTGCGCGCCCGCATCCGCTCGACCGACCAGATCGGCCGCTTCTCGGGCAACAAGTTCGGCATGACGATCGCCGGCGCGACCGCCGAGGACCTGAGGATCGCGGCCGAGCGGTTCATCGGCGCCGCAAGCGGAACGCCCGTCGCGACCTCGGGCGGGCCGATCAGCGCGACCGTGGCGCTCGGCGCCGTGGTCGCGCCGCGCCATGCGCGCTCCGCCGCCGAGATCATCGCGCGCGCCCAGGAGGCGCTCGACGTCGCCAAGACGGCGCGCCGTCCGGGCGTCGTGCTGTACGCGCCGGACGGACGCCGCGACCAGCGCCGGCGCGAGAACATCCGGATCACCGATGCGATCATCGGCGCGCTGAACGCCCGCCGCGTCAGCCTCGCGTTCCAGCCGATCGTCGATGCGCTCACGGCCCGGCCGGTCGAATACGAATGCCTGGTGCGGCTGAAGGACGCGAGCGGCGTCCTGCTGCCCGCGGCCGAAATCGTCCCGGTCGCCGAGAGGCTCGGCCTTGCGCAGCATATCGACCATCGCGTCATCGAGCTCGTCGCCGAGGAGCTGGTGATGGCGCCCGAGACGCATCTGGCCGTGAACATCTCGGCGACGTCGGCGATCTGCAGCGACTGGCTCGACACCTTCGCGGCGCTCGCCAGAGCCAATCCCGGCATCGCCGAGCGCCTGACCGTCGAGATCACCGAGACCGCGATCATCGAGGATCTGGAGGAGACCCATCAGCTCGTCCGCGCCATCAAGGATCTCGGCAGCCGCGTCGCGATCGACGATTTCGGCTCCGGCCACACCTCCTTCAAGGCGATGCGCCAGCTCGGCATCGACATCGTCAAGATCGACGGCTCGTTCCTGAACGGCTTCGACGAATCGGACGAGGACCGCTTCTTCGTCCGCGCCCTGCTCGACCTCGCCAACAATCTCGGCGTCGTGACGGTGGCCGAATGGGTCCAGACGGCCGCCACCGCCGAGCAGCTCGTCAAATGGGGATGCCGGCGGATGCAGGGCGCTCTGTTCGGCCTCGCCAGCGAAACCCGTCCCTGGGTCCGCCTCGACGACGGCGCGGCGCGGGTCGCGCCGGCCCGGCCCGCCATGCCGGTCCAGGCAGCCCTGTAACGGCCGGCCCCGCTTGCCGGCCGCCGCGCGGCCGGACTACTTCTTGCTCGACAGCTTCTCGAGGCGCTGCTGCATCTCGGCGAGCTGCTGTTTCAGCCCGTCGATCTCGTC
Source organism: Phreatobacteraceae bacterium (assembly GCA_039808545.1). GTDB lineage: Bacteria > Pseudomonadota > Alphaproteobacteria > Rhizobiales > JBDHTH01 > JBDHTH01. The sequence continues at coordinate 12,977 of JBDHTH010000018.1, forward strand.
GCCGCTTGCCGGCGCAGCGGGCGTCTGGGCCGGCGGGTTCTGCGTGCCGGGGAACTGCGCCGAGGCCGCGAACGGCATGAACATCGCGAAGGCCTTCTCGAACATCGCCATGTTGCGCCGGACCTGATCCTCCATCGAGGCGAACGGCGTGCCGCCGAACGCCTGGCTGATCTGGCTGCGGAACTTCTCCTGCTCGCGCGTGAAGGCCTGCATCGACACGTCGAGGAAGCGCGGCACGAGCATCTGCATCGAATCGCCGTAGTAGCGGATCACCTCGCGCAGGAAATTGGCCGGCAGCAGGTTCTGCCCCGTCTTGCCTTCCTGCTCGAAGATGATCTGCGCCAGCACCGAGCGCGTGATGTCCTCGCCCGTCTTGGCGTCGCTGACCACGAAATCCTCGCCTGCCTTGACCATCTGCGCGAGGTCGTCGAGCGTCACATAGGCGCTGGTGCCCGTATGGTAGAGGCGACGATTGGCGTATTTCTTGATTGCGATCGGGGGCTGCGCTTTCGTCATTCGCTCGACCGTTCCTACAGGCATCTTCATGCGGCCGCGTGCTCGTCCGGCGGCATCTGCCCGAAGTCTACGGGGAAATCGCACGGGAAGCCAAGGCTTTCGCGGCGTCGCAGCATCAGACACGGTTCAGGGCGGCCCGGCGACCCCGTGCCGGCCCGCGCAAGAAACCGCGCGGCCCCTCTTCCGAGCACCACCGATGCGATTGACAGGCAAGCCCGGATCGCCCGACGATAGCAGCGATCAACCTTCCGAAGGTCCTCGCGACCAGCCACCCGAGCAAACACTTCCGCAAAAATCGAGGAGACACCCATGACAGAGGTCGTCATCGTCAGCGCCGCGCGCACGCCCGTCGGCGCCTTCAACGGCGCCTTCGCCAACACCCCGGCCCATGAGCTCGGCGCCACCGCGATCAAGGCCGCGCTCGAGCGCGCCAAGGTCGACCCGAAGGACGTCGACGAGGTCATCCTCGGGCAGGTGCTCGCCGCCGGCGAAGGCCAAAATCCCGCGCGCCAGGCCGCGATGAAGGCCGGCATTCCGCAGGAAGCGACCGCCTGGGGCCTCAACCAGCTCTGCGGCTCCGGCCTGCGCGCCGTGGCGCTCGGCATGCAACAGATCGCCAATGGCGACGCCGACGTGATCGTCGCGGGCGGCCAGGAATCGATGTCGATGGCCCAGCATGCCGCGCATCTGAGGAACGGCACCAAGATGGGCGAGCTGAAGCTCGTCGACACCATGCTGCGCGACGGCCTGATGGACGCCTTCCACGGCTATCACATGGGCACCACGGCCGAGAACGTCGCGGCGAAATGGCAGATCAATCGCGACGAGCAGGACAAGTTCGCGGTCGCCTCGCAGAACAAGGCCGAGGCGGCCCAGAAGGCCGGCAAGTTCAAGGACGAGATCGCGCCCGTGAAGCTCGTCACCCGCAAGGGCGAGACGGTCGTCGACACCGACGAATATCCGCGCCACGGCACGACCGTCGAGGCGGTCGGCAAGCTCAGGCCCGCCTTCTCGAAGGAAGGCTCGGTCACGGCCGGCAACGCGTCGGGCATCAATGACGGCGCCGCCGCCGTCGTGCTGATGTCGGCCGAGGAGGCCAAGAAGCGCGGCCTGACGCCGCTCGCCCGCATCACCTCCTGGGCGACCTCCGGCGTCGATCCGGCGATCATGGGCACGGGCCCCATCCCCGCCTCGCGCAAAGCGCTCGAGAAGGCAGGCTGGAAGGTCGGCGACCTCGACCTCGTGGAGGCCAACGAAGCCTTCGCGGCCCAGGCCATCGCGGTCAACAAGGACATGGGCTGGAACACCGACAAGGTGAACGTCAATGGCGGCGCCATCGCGATCGGCCACCCGATCGGCGCCTCCGGCGCGCGCGTCCTCGTGACGCTGCTGCACGAGATGCAGAAGCGCGACGCCAAGAAGGGCCTCGCCACGCTCTGCATCGGCGGCGGCATGGGCGTCGCCATGTGCGTGGAGCGCTGAGCACAAAGGGGCGCCGCCGCGCGGCGCCCGCCATTCCGGCCCGCCGGACAATGAATTGACAGGGGAGTGAACATGGCAAGGGTAGCGGTAGTCACGGGCGGCACGCGCGGCATCGGCGCGGCGATCTCGAAGAAGCTGAAGGAGGCCGGCTATAAGGTCGCGGCCAATTACGGCGGCAACGACGAGGTGGCGCAGAAATTCAACGCCGAGACCGGCATCCCGGTGTTCAAATGGGACGTCGGCGACTACGAGGCCTGCGTCGCGGGCCTGAAGAAGGTCGAGGCCGAGGTCGGCCCGGTCGAGGTGCTGGTCAACAATGCCGGCATCACGCGCGACGCGATGTTCCACAAGATGCGGCTCGACCAGTGGCAGGCCGTCATCAAGACCAACCTCGATTCGCTGTTCAACATGACGCGGCCGGTCTGGGAGGGCATGCGCGAGCGCGGCTTCGGCCGCATCATCGTCATCTCCTCGATCAACGGCCAGAAGGGTCAGATGGGTCAGGTGAACTATTCGGCCGCCAAGGCGGGCGATATCGGCTTCATCAAGGCGCTCGCCCAGGAAGGCGCCGCCAAGGGCATCACCTGCAACGCGATCTGCCCGGGCTATATCGGCACCGAGATGGTGATGGCGATCGACGAGAACATCCTGAAGACCCGCATCATCCCGCAGATCCCGGTCGGCCGCCTCGGCACGCCGGACGAGATCGGCCGCGCCGTGGTGTTCCTCGCGGCCGACGAGGCCGGCTTCAT
>JBDHTH010000019.1:0-15110 GCA_039808545.1 Phreatobacteraceae bacterium
CGGCCGGCAGCCTGGCGGGCCATCTCCTCGAATGCGGCGCGCAAGGGACGGGCGGCATCGCCACCGACTGGGCGGATGTTCCGGGCTGGGGCGACATGGGCTTTCCGATCGCGGAATGCCGCGCCGATGGCCGCTTCACGATTGAGAAGCCGCCCGGAACCGGCGGCCGCATCACGCCGCTCACGGTCGCCGAGCAGATGCTCTACGAGATCGGCGACCCCTCAAGCTACCTGCTGCCCGACGTCGCCTGCGACTTCTGCTTCGTTACGCTCGACCAGGATGGGCCGGATCGCGTTCTCGTCCGCAATGTCCGAGGCCGCCCGCCAACCGGCAGCCTCAAGGTCAGCGCCACGGCGCTCGACGGCTACCGCATCATCGGCACCGTGACGATCGCCGGCCGCGACGCCGCCGCCAAGGCCGCCAGGGCAGGGCAGGCGATCCTCGATCGGGCGAGCCGGCTGATCGATCGCGCCGGCCTCCCCGCCTTCACCGAGACCTCCGTGGAAGTCCTCGGCGCCGAGGCGACCTACGGCGCGAATGCCAGCGATGCGGCGCGCAGCAGCCGCGAGGTCGTGCTGAAGATCGGCGCCAGGCATGGCTCCGAGGCGGCGCTCGCGATTCTGGCTCGCGAGATCGCGCCGGCCGCGACCGCCATGGCGCAGGGGCTGACCGGCTTCTTCGCCGGCCGGCCGAGCCCGCAGCCGGTGTTTCGCGGCTTTTCCTTCCTGGTTCCGGCCGGCGCCGTCCCTGGCACCGTCGCGATCGGTGGTGACACCGTCGAGGTGCCGATGCCGTCCGGCGCCGCGAGCGCGCCGGCGCCGCTGCCGGCGCCCGAAGCGCGCGAGATACCCGTCGGATCGCGGTCCGTGCCGCTCGTCGCGCTCGCGGTCGGCCGCAGCGGCGACAAGGGCAACAACGCCAATATCGGCATCGTCGCGCGGCGGCCGGACGATCTTCCGCTGATCCGCGCGACGCTGACGCCGGATGTTGTCGCGGCGTTCTTCCGCCATACCGGCGTGACGCGCGTGGAGCGTTTCGACCTGCCCGGCATCCATGCGCTCAATTTCGTGCTGCATGACTGCCTCGGCGGCGGCGGCCTCGCATCCTTGCGGATCGACCCGCAGGGCAAGGCCTTCGCGCAGATGCTGATGGATCTTCCCATTCCCGTGCCGGACGATTTCGCCCCGCCGGCAGGAGGCCGAGCCGATGACCCGCGCTGACCCGGTGATGAGCGATGACGATCTCCTGACCGCGCCCTTGACCTATCGGCAGGATCTGCTGGCCGGGCAGGTGGTATTGGTTTCCGGCGCCGGCAGCGGCATCGGCAAGGCGATCGCGGTGCAATCGGCGCGGCTCGGTGCCAAGGTCGCGATCTGCGGCCGCAAGCCCGAGAAGCTCGAAAGGACGGCCGCGCTCCTGCGGCGGATCGGCGCCGAGGTGATGGTCCGGCTGGCGACGATCCGCGATCCCGAGGACGTAACGCGGCTCAATGCCGAGGTCTGGGAGCGGTTCGGCCGCCTCGATCACCTCGTGAACAACGCCGGCGGCCAGTTTCCGCAGGCCGCCATCGACTATTCGGTGAAGGGCTGGAACGCGGTCATCGACACCAATCTCAGCGGCAGCTGGTACATGATGCAGGCCGCGGCCCGGAACTGGCGCGATCGCGGTGTGGCAGGCTCGATCGTCAACATCGTCACGGTGGTGTGGCGCGGCATGCCGGGCGTCGCCCATACCTGCGCGGCGCGCGCCGGCGTCATCTATCTCTCGAAGACGTTGGCGATCGAATGGGCGCCGCTGAACATCCGCGTCAATTGCGTCGCGCCCGGCGCGATCGCGACCGAAGGCATGGATGTCTATTCCGACGAGGCCCGGCGCGACCTGCCGCGGTCGAACCTGATGCAGCGCTACGGCACGGCGCGCGACATCGCCGATGCCGTGACCTATCTCGCCGGTCCGAGCGGCGGCTTCGTCACCGGCGAGGTTCTGGTGGTGGATGGGGGCAACCAGGTCTGGGGCGATCAGTGGACGATCCCGCGGCCGGCCTATTTCGAGCCGCCGCGCTGACACGCCGTCGCCATGGGGCGCGCTATCCGCAGGCCTGGACGACGGCGAATTCGTCACCACATATGGACGCTCGCGAAGTTGGCGCGGCGATATTAGAAAGCCGGCCGATCCAACGGATATCGTGAGGGAAATTGCCATTTGGCAGCGGGCGCAACCTTAGTCCCTCGCATAAAGAATAGTTCCATAATATTCCTTATGCGAATCACAATATGGCTTGCGCGCCGCCACGATCAGGTTCACAGAAACGCCGATGAGCTCGTCAGAACGCACCATGGCCTCGCCTGTCCATCTTGCGGCAGTCAACGAGGATCCCCAGCCCGCCGCGCCGCGCCCGGCGCGCGATCCCGCGACCATCAAGCCGTCGCGCGAGATCGCCGATCTGCTCGCCGTGATGGCGGCGCTGCGCACGCCCGGCAGCGGCTGCCCCTGGGACCTTGAGCAGAGTTTCGCGACGATCGCCCCCTATACGATCGAGGAAGCCTACGAGGTCGCCGACGCCATCGATCGCGGCGACATGCAGGACCTCAAGGAAGAGCTCGGCGACCTGCTGCTCCAGGTGGTCTTCCATTCCCAGATGGCCGAGGAGGCCCATCAGTTCAATTTCGGCGACGTCGTCGAAATCGTCACCCAGAAGCTGATTCGCCGTCACCCCCATGTCTTCGGCGACAAGCGCGGCCTCGATCCGGAGGCCGTGAAGAAGCTCTGGAAGGAGATCAAGGCGAGCGAGCGGGCCGCCCGGCCGGATGCCGCGGAGGCGGGCGTGCTGGACGGCGTTCCCGTCAACCTGCCCCCGGTGATGCGCGCCCAGAAGCTGCAGGACCGCGCCGCGACCGTGGGCTTCGACTGGAAGGAGCCGCAGCCGGTCCTCGCCAAGATCATCGAGGAGGTCGAGGAGATCAGCGAGGCGATGCAGGCCGAGGCGGAGCAGCCCAAGCTTCAGGCCGAGGTCGGCGACCTGCTGTTCGCGGTGATCAATCTCGCCCGCCACCTGAAGATCGACGCCTCGCGCGCCCTCGCCGAGACGAACGGCAAGTTCCAGCGCCGCTTCAGCTATATCGAGCAGGAATTGGCGGCGCAGTGCACGAGCCCCGCCGAGGCCACGCTGGAGCGCATGGAAGCGCTCTGGAACGAGGCCAAGGAGCTGGAGAAAGCGACGAAATAGCGCGCAGCCGCGCTACACCGGCGCGAGCCGTCGCGGCGGGCCGGCCGGCGGCTCGATGGCGATGGCATCGCCCGGCCGCACCTCGCCGCTGGCGCGGACGATGCCCATGACGCCGGCCTTGCGGACGAGACCGCCCTCGCCGTCCCGATCGAGCACCGCGCTCATGAGCCCGGGCTGGAAACGGTCGATCTGCACGCACGGATTACGCAGGCCCGTGACCTCGACGATCGCCGCCGCGCCGAGATGCAGCAGCGTGCCGGTCGCGAGGGCGAGAAGATCGATCCCGGCCGTCGTGACGTTCTCGCCCATCTCGCCGGGACGCAGGGTGAAGCCGCGCGCCGCGAGCGCCTCGAACAGCTCCGCCTGCAGGAGATGAACCTGGCGTAGATTGGGCGCCTGCGGATTCGCCCGCACGCGCGAGCGATGTTTCACCCGCTCGCCGAGATGCGCGTCGCCTTCCACCCCGAGACAAGCCAGCAGGCGGATCGAGGCTTGCGGCGCCTTGCTGAAGCGATGCTTGTCGTCGCGGCTGACGCCGACCACCCAACCGTCGGCTGGCATCTTCACTCCGCCGCCTTGCCGAGGCTCGCGCGTTTGATGTCGGGATAGCGGCCGAGCAGCGCCTCGCTATGGGCCGGGTCGATGCGCACGCGATAGGTGGTGCGGCCGCGCGCATCCGTCTTGCTGCCGAGCACGTCGGAATGCTCGTGCAGCCAGTGGCGTCCCGCCCCGTCCTCGGCTCCGATGCGCACATCGTATTCCGGCCGGCCGGCCGTGATGCGGGCCTCGATCGCGTCGAGGAGGCCGTCGACCCCCTCGCCCGTCTCGGCCGAGACCAAAATCGGCCGCTCGCCGTCGCTCCGACGCGCCGCGCGATTGGCGAGTTGCATGCGCGCCTCCGCGCCGAGAAGATCGGTCTTGTTCCACACCTCGATCACCCGCCCGGCCTTCTCGGTGTCGATGCCGAGCTCGCCGAGGATCGTCTCGACATCGGCGCCCTGCGCCTCCGCATCCTCATGCGCCATGTCGCGCACATGCAGGATGATCTCGGCCTCGAGCACCTCCTCGAGCGTCGCCCGGAACGCCGCCACCAGCATGGTCGGCAGGTCCGAGATGAAGCCGACCGTGTCGGAGAGCAGGATCTCGGTCTTGTGCGGCAGCCTGACGACCCTGAGCGTCGGATCGAGCGTGGCGAACAGCAGGTCCTTCGCGAGCACGTCGGCGCGGGTCAGCCGGTTGAAGAGCGTCGATTTGCCGGCATTCGTGTAGCCGACCAGCGCGACGATCGGATACGGCACCTTGCGCCTTGCGCTGCGGTGCAGCCGGCGCGTGCGCGTCACCTGCTCGAGCTCGCGCTCGATCTTCGTCAGCCGCTCCTGAATGACGCGCCGGTCCGCCTCGATCTGCGTCTCGCCGGGGCCGCCGAGGAAGCCGAAGCCGCCGCGCTGCCGCTCCAGATGGGTCCAGGAGCGCACCAGGCGGCTCTTCTGGTAGGTCAGATGCGCGTGCTCGACCTGGAGCGTGCCTTCCTTGGTGCGCGCCCGGCGGCCGAAGATCTCCAGGATCAGCCCGGTCCGGTCGAGCACCTTGGCGCTCCAGGCCTTTTCGAGATTGCGCTGCTGGACCGGGGTCAGCGCATGGTCGACGAAGACCAGCTCCGCCGCCTCGGCCTTCACCAGCGCGGCGATCTCCTCGACCTTGCCCTTGCCGAGCAGCGTCGCGGGCCGCAGCGTCGTCAAGTTGACGATGGTGCTGCCGGCGATCACCAGGTCGATCGCCGCCGCAAGGCCGACCGCCTCGGCGCGCTGCGCCTCCGGCGAGCGGCGCGCTGCGCCATCCTCCTCGCCGCCGCGGGCGCGGCGGGTCGCGACCGGCACGACGACAAGCGCGAGCGCCGGCTCAGGCCGCCGGTCGATGCCGGTCTTCCGGCCCCCTGCCCGCTGCCCGTCGTCGTGGCTATCGGTCAATCAGGTCTTGTCCCCGTTCTCTTCGCCGGGCTCGAACAGCTGGATGGGATGGCCGGGCATGATCGTCGAGATCGCGTGCTTGTAGACGAGCTGGGAATGCCCGTCGCGGCGGAGCAGGACGCAGAAATTGTCGAACCAGGTCACGACGCCCTGCAACTTGACGCCGTTCACGAGGAAAATCGTCAGCGGAACCTTGTTCTTGCGAACGTTGTTGAGAAAAGTGTCCTGAAGGTTTTGCGCACGTTCGGCCATTCTAAAACCAGCCTCGTCTTGTTGGTCCGACTCTACCGGACAAGTTGAAAATGTCTCGCGTCCGCGACGGCTTCCGTGCCGCAAACGGCGCAGAGACTAGCTTTGCGCTAGATTGGGCAAAAAACCCGGCGGCGCAAGTTGTCGAAAAGGCGTAGACGCCGTCAGGCCCCGATTTCCGCAGTCTCGTGGAACTTGGCCCTGAGCTCCAGCGCCAACAGCCCAGGATGACCGTTGCCGATCGGCTTGCCGTCCACCGCGGTAATCGGCGTGACGATCGCGGTCGCCGCCGTAATAAAAGCTTCCCTAGCGTTAAGTGCCTCCTTGATCGTGAAGGCCCGCTCCTCGATCTTCAGCTTCAGCTTCTTCGCCATGTCGAAGATCACGGTGCGGGTGATGCCGCGCAGGATGCCGCGATCGGCCGGCCGCGTGACCAATACGCCATCCTTCGTGACGATCCAGGCATTGGTCGACGCGCCCTCGGTGACCTTGCCGTCGGCATCGACGAACCAGGCCTCGCGGGCCCCCTTCTCGACCGCCTTCTGCTTGGCGAGCACGTTCGGCAGCAATCCGACGGTCTTGATGTCGACGCGGTCCCAGCGATTCTCCGGAACCGTGATCACCGCCCCGCCCTTCTCGGCCGCCGCGTTGATCTTGGCGACGTCGTGATGGCGCGAGGTCACGACCAGCGCCGGCGCGACGGGCTTTGCCGGGAACGGATGGTCGCGCCGAGAGACGCCGCGCGTCACCTGCAGGTAGACGATGCCGTTGACGACGCGGTTGCGCCGGATCGTCTCGCGCAGCACGACGCCGAGCGCCTTCAGCCCCATCGGCATCGCGATGGACAGCTCGCGGAGCGAGCGCTCCAGCCGCGCCATGTGCCGGCGCTCGTCGACCAGCATTCCGCCGCGCACTTCGCAGACCTCGTAGACGCCGTCCGCGAACTGGTATCCGCGATCTTCGATATGCACGGCCGCCTCGCGATGCGGGACGTAGCGGCCGTTGACGTAGGCGATGCGCGACATGCGTGGAGATCCCGTTCCGTGTCTCTCGATCGTCCGCGCTTTAAGGCATGCATGCGGCATGCGCGAACGACGGATTCTATCCGCCGATACCAAGCGCTTTCAGCTTGCGATGCAAGGCCGATCGTTCCATCCCGACGAATTCCGCGGTGCGCGAGATGTTGCCGCCGAAGCGGTTGATCTGGGCGATGAGATACTCGCGCTCGAAGATCTCGCGCGCTTCGCGCAGCGGCATCGCCATCAGATGCTCGCCCCCTGCCCCGTTCGGCAGGTTCGGCACCATGGCGCCGACGTCCTGCGGCAGCATATCGGCCGTGATCACGGCGTCGGGCGTGCCGGTCGCCAGGATCATCAGCCGCTCGACGTTATTGCGGAGCTGCCTGATATTGCCGGGCCAGTCATGCGCCTGGAGCACGGCTAAAGCATCCTGGCCGATCTCCCGTTTCGGCAGCCCGGTCGCCAGCGAGATCTGATCCATGAAATGCTCGACCAGCGTGGCGATGTCCTCGCGCCGCTCGGCGAGCGAAGGTACGCGAATCGGCACCACCGACAGGCGATGATAGAGGTCCTCGCGGAAGCGCCCGTCCGCGATCTCGTTTTCGAGGTTGCGCGCCGTCGAGGAGATGACGCGGACATCGACCTGCACCCGTGTGTTGCCGCCGACGCGCTGGAAGGCCTGCTCGACCAGCACCCGCAGGATGCGGTTCTGCGTCTCGCGCGGCATGTCGGCGATCTCGTCGATGAACAGCGTGCCGCCATGCGCCTCCTCGAGCGCGCCGATCTTGGCGTCGCTGCCGCCTTCGACGCCGAACAGCTCGATCTCCATGCGCTCCGGCGTGATCGCCGCCGCGTTGATCACGACGAAGGGCCCTTCGGCGCGCTGCGAGGCGGCATGGATCGAGCGCGCCGTTAGCTCCTTGCCAGCGCCCGAGGGGCCGACAATCAGGATGCGGCTGTTGGTCGGCGCCACGCGCTCGATCGTCTGGCGGAGCTGGTTGGCGGCCGGCGACTTGCCGAGCAGGCCCGAGGCATCGCCGCTGCGCTGCTTGAGGTCGCGCACCTCGCGCTTCAGCCGCGAGGTCTCGACCGCGCGCTCCGCGACCAGAATCAGCCGGTCGGCCTTGAACGGCTTCTCGATGTAGTCATAAGCGCCCTGCTTGATCGAGGCGACGGCCGTCTCGATGTTGCCGTGACCCGAGATCATCACCACGGGGAGGTCCGGGTGCTCGCCATGGATCTGCGACAACAGCTCCAGCCCGTCGAGCCGGCTGCCCTGGAGCCAGATATCGAGGAAGACGAGGCCCGGCCGCCGCTCGGCGATCGAGGCCAGGGCCGCATCGGAATGCGCGGCCGTGCGGCACTTGTAGCCCTCATCCTCGAGGATTCCTGCGACGAGATCGCGGATATCGGCCTCGTCGTCGACGATCAAGATATCGATGGCCATGGCAAACCGCTTCTTTGCTTTCAGGTGACGGTGGCGACGCGCGACGCGGCGGCCGGCAGGACCTCCCCGCCGTCGCGCGCGATGGTGAGGCGGACCGAGGCGCCGCGGCCGCCCGCGGCGACGGCGGGCGCGTCGCTGAGGGCGAGGCCGCCGCCGTGGTCTTCCATGATCTTCTTGACGATCGCGAGACCGAGCCCCGTGCCCTTCTCGCGCGTCGTCACATAGGGCTCGAGCAGCCGCTGCCGATCGGCCTTCGGCAGGCCGACGCCGTTGTCGGTGACGACGACCGTGACCTTGCCGGGCCCCTCCTCGATGGCGAGCGCGATCGTGCCTTGCCCGCGCTCGGCCTCCGGCACGGCGGCGATCGCCTCGGTCGCATTCTTCACGACATTGGTCAGCGCCTGGCTGATCAGCCGAGCGTCGAACCGGGCCTCGACGGGCCCAGCAGGCTGCTCGAAGCCGATCTCGATCTCGGGATTGCCGACCCGCATCAGGAACGCCACCTGGCGGACGATCTCGACCACGTCATGCGTCTCGATCACGGCCTTCGGCATGCGCGCGAAGGCCGAGAACTCGTCGACCATCCGCCCGATATCGCCGACCTGGCGGATGATCGTGTCGGTGCACTGGTCGAACACGTCGCGATCCTCGCCGATCACCTTGCCGTAGCGCCGCTTCAGCCGCTCGGCCGAGAGCTGGATCGGGGTCAGCGGGTTCTTGATCTCATGCGCGATGCGCCGCGCCACGTCCGACCAGGCCGACATGCGCTGGGCCTGCTGGAGGTCCGTGATGTCGTCGAGCGTCACGACATGGCCGTGATCGCGGGCGCTGGCGCGCTCGGTGGCGATGCGCACCGTGAGCGTGCGGCGCTTGCCGTCGCGGTCGAGATTGACCTCGGATTGCAGCATGCGCGCCGCAAGGCTCTCGGCCTCCTCGATCAGCGGCGCGATCTCGGGCACGATCTCGGCGAGGCGGCGTCCCTTCGCGTCCTCCTCGCTCATGCCGGTCAGCGCCTCGGCCGGCCGGTTCATCAGCGTCACGACGCCCTCGACATCGACGCCGATCACGCCGACGCCGACGCCGGCCAGCATCGCCTCGGTGAAGCGGGCGCGGCGGTCGATCTGGTCATGCGCGCCGACGAGGTCGTCGCGCTGCGATTTGAGCTGCTCGGTCATCTTGTTGAAGGTGTCGCCGAGATTGGCGAGGTCGCCCTCGCTGCGCCGGATCGCCACCTGGACGTTGAGATTGCCGGCCGCCACCTGGTCGGCCGCGCTGATCAGCCGGCGGATCGGGTTGACGAGCCGGTTGGCGAAGGCGAGGCCCACCCAGGCGGCCGAGAACAGCATGATCAGCGTGATCAGCAGGAACATCAGCCCGAGCGCGAGCTGCACGCCGCCGCGCCGCTCCTCCATGCCGCGATACTCGATCTCGCCGGCCCGCGTCGCCCTGAGGCTCTGCACGACGCCCGGATTGAGCGGCCGCACCGTGAAGAGATAGAGGTCGTCATAGGTCTTCAGACGGATCAGCGTCTGCACGCTCTCGAAATTCGGCGCGATCGACATCACGAGGTCGTTGCCGGATTTCGCATCCTCGAACACCTCGGGCGGCGGGATCGGGTATTCGCCCTGGACGTTGATGTCGGCGCGCTCCACCAGCGTGCGGTCGCCCTTGATGAGCTGCACGACGGGAAGCCCGCGATACTGCGCCTGCGCGGTCAGGATCAGCTTGAACTGCGCCCGGTCGCCGTCGAAGATCGTCTTCGCCCGCTCCAGGTCGACCGCCATGGTCTGCACCTCGAGGCGCACCTGCTGCGTCTGCTCGGCAACGTAGAACTGGCCGATATTGCCGGCATTCGTCACCAGGCGCTGGATCGCCTGGTTGAAGAGCTGGTCGAGGCCGCGATTGAGGATCACCAGCGCGACCGCCACGACGATCAGCGCCGGGATGCCGGCGACGATCGAGAACAGGGTGACTATGCGGGTCTGCAGCCGCGCCGCGACCGTGCCGCGTCGCCGGCCGCGCCAGAGCCGGAACGCCTCGGCGAGCACGATGGCGATCAGCAGCAGCGCCAGGATGCCGTCGACCGCGAGCGCCGTGACCACCACCTGATGGGTCGGCAGGATCGGCGTCAGATTGGCGAGGATGAGGAAGGTCGCGATCGCGCTGACGATCGATACGGCGATGAAGGCCGGTGCGACGCGCCCGAGCCGCCGGTCCGACGCGAAGAGCGCGGGGGCCGGCAGCGTGCCGCTGGTTCTGACGCTCTCGTCCATTCCGCCCTTTCGGCCGTGCCGCCGACGCTCATTGATGCGCCGTGACAACACCTGTTGCCGAAATGAGACAAAACCGAGGCGGCGGCCCTGCTTTTATCGCAGGGACCGCAACGGCCGGATGTCGAGGTCGCGGATTTTCTTGCGCAAGGTGTTGCGGTTGAGGCCGAGGAGGTCCGCTGCGCGGATCTGGTTGCCGCGCGTCGCCGCCAGCGCCGCGCCGAGCAGCGGGTGCTCGATCTCGCGCAGGATGCGGTGATAGAGGCCGGGCGGCGGCAGGTTGGCGCCGAATCCGCCGAAATAGGCGTTGAGATAGCGCTCCACCGATTCGGAGAGATTGGCGGGCGCGGGCTGGTCGAGATCGTCGCTGGCCGCGGCGGCCGGCAGGTCCGCCAGCTCGGCCTCGATCACGCCGACGCCGATCGTCTCCTGGGGATGCAGCGCCGCGAGCCGGCGCACGAGGTTTTCAAGCTCGCGGACATTGCCGGGCCAGCGGTAGCGCTTCATCCGCTCCAGCGCCGCCGGCTCCATCCGCTTGGCAGGCAGGCCCTCGCGCTCGACGATCGCGAAGAAATGGCGCACGAGGTCGGGAATGTCCTCCAGCCGCTCGCGCAGGGGCGGCAGCCGCAGCGGCACGACGTTCAGGCGGAAGAACAGGTCCTCCCGGAACAGCCCCTGCTGGATGAGGACGCGCAGGTCCTTGTTGGTGGCCGCGACGATGCGCACATCGGTCTTGATCGGCGTGCGGCCGCCGACCGTGGTGTATTCCCCCTCCTGCAGCACGCGCAGCAGGCGCGTCTGCGCCTCCATCGGCATGTCGCCGATCTCGTCGAGGAAGAGGGTGCCGCCCTCAGCCTGCTCGAAGCGGCCGGAGGAGCGGGCGGCCGCGCCCGTGAAAGCGCCCTTCTCGTGGCCGAACAGCTCCGATTCGATCAGATCGCGCGGGATCGCCGCCATGTTGATCGCGACGAACGGGCCGCTGCGGCGCTTGCCGTAATCATGCAGCGCCCGCGCCACCAGCTCCTTGCCGGTCCCGGATTCGCCGATGATCATCACGGTGAGGTCGGTCAGCATCAGCCGGGCCAGGACCCGGTAGATCTCCTGCATGGCGGGCGAGCGGCCGACCAGCGGGATCTGCTCGGGTTCCTCCGGATGGGCCGGCGCGTCGACCTGGCGCGGCTCGGTCATGGCGCGGCCGACGATCGCGATCAGCTCCTTCAGGTCGAAGGGCTTGGGCAGGTAGTCGTAGGCCCCGCGCTCGGAGGCGCGGATCGCCGTCATGAAGGTGTTCTGCGCGCTCATGACGATCACGGGCAGCTCCGGACGGAGCTTCTTGATGCGCGGCAGGAGGTCGAAGGCGTTCTCGTCCGGCATCACCACGTCGGTGATGACGAGATCGCCCTCCCCGTGCTGCACCCAGCGCCACAGCGTGGAGGCATTGGCGCTGGAGCGCACCTCGTAGCCGGCGCGCGACAGGGCCTGGCTGAGCACCGTGCGGATGGCGGCGTCGTCATCCGCGACCAGGATGGTTCCAGCGGGCATGGGCTCGGTCCTCTCAAGTCTCGGCCGGCAGCGACAGGCCGGAATAGATGGGCAGAAGGATGCGGAACACGGTCTTGCGCGGCTGGCTCTCGCATTCGATGACGCCGCCATGGTCGCCGACGATCTTCGCGACGAGCGCCAGGCCGAGGCCGGAGCCGCTCGGCTTGCTGGTGACGAACGGGTCGAAGAGATGCGGCACGAGGTCTTCCGGCACGCCCGGCCCGTTGTCGCGCACGCAGATCTCGAGCGGCAGCGACACGCGCGTCGCGGTGCCGGGCAGCGTCAGCCGCACGCCGGGCCGGAACGCGGTGGTGAGCTGGATCTCTCCGCCCCCCTGATTGCCGATCGCCTCGGCGGCGTTCTTCACGAGGTTGAGGAAGACCTGGACGAGCTGGTCGCGGCTGCCGAGCACCGGCGGCAGCGAGGGGTCGTATTCCTCGCTGATCTTGATATGGCGCGCGACGCCGCTGGCCGCGAGCCGGCGCACATGCTCCAGCACCATATGGATGTTGACGGGGTTGCGCTCGACAGGGCGCTCGTCGGTGAACACCTCCATCCGGTCGACGAGCTTCACGATCCGGTCGGTCTCGTCGCAGATCAGCTTGGTCAGCGCCCGGTCGCCGTCGGCCGCCGACTGCTCCAGGAGTTGGGCCGCGCCGCGGATGCCGGAGAGCGGGTTCTTGATCTCATGCGCCAGCATGGCGGCGAGCGCCGTCACCGAGCGCGCCGCGCCGCGATGGGTGAGCTGGCGGTCCATCTTGTCCGCCATGGTGCGCTCCTGGATCATGACGACCACGGCGCCGGGCGGTGCCGGCAGCGGAGCGACATGCAGATCCACGACCTTCTCGACGCCGATGCGCGGCGTGCCGAGATCGACCCGGTACTCGTTCACCGAGGCGCCGCGCCCGCGCACCTGGTCGACCAGCGCGAAGAGCGGCGAGCCGAACGGGATGAAATCGCGCAGATGGCGTCGCCGCAGCACCGGCGCGCCGATCGCGAAGAACGCCTCGGCGGCCGCGTTGACCTCCAGCACCATCCCGTCGGCCGCGACGGTGAGGATCGGGTTCGGCAGCGCTTCGATGATGGAAACATGCTCCGGCGGCGCGTTCGACGTCATGCGGCGCTCCTGAAATCGGCGGGCGCGAAGGCGGCCCGGAGGGCGGCGGCGACCATCGCCGGCTCCGTGCCCGTCAGGGCGGCGCTGCGCAGGTCGGGGCGAAGCGCGACGCACGCGCCCTGCCGCGCTGCGACATCGAGCGCGCCGGCGATATGCTTGCGCACATGGCGGATGCCGATCGCCGTGCCGTGATGCGCCAGCTCGTCCTCGAAAAGGCCGAGCAGCAGCTCCGCCTGGATCTCCAGCGCCGGCACCTCGACCGTGCCGCCCGAGGCGAGCGCCGCGCGAATGGCGCCCGGCAGCCAGGGGCGCCCGGTCGCGGCCCGTCCGATCATCACGCCGCGCGCGCCCGAAAGGCCGAGCGCCGCGCGCGCCTCCTCGACGCTGCCGATATCGCCGTTGACCACCACCGGAATGGCGACAGCCTCGACCACGCGCCGCACCTTCCGCCAGTCGGCGGCGCCCTTGTAGAACTGCGCCCGCGTGCGGCCATGCACCGTGACGCGCCGCGCCCCGACCCGCTCGGCCCGGCGCGCCAGCTCCGGCGCCGTCAGGCTGTCGGCCTCGTAGCCGAGCCGCATCTTCACGGTGACGGGCAGTTGCACGGCCGCGACGGTCGCGGCGATCAGCCGCTCGGCGTGATCGAGATCGCGCATCAGCGCCGATCCCGAGGCCATGCCGGTCACGCGCTTGGCGGGGCAGCCCATGTTGATGTCGATGATGTCGGCCCCTGCCCCGGCCGCGATGCGCGCCGCCTCTGCCATGGGCTCGGCCTCGCAGCCGGCGATCTGCACGATATTGGGCGCGATGCCGCGCCCCTCCGCCCTGAGGCGCGTCTCCTCGTTGCCTGCGACCAACTCGCGCGACGCCACCATCTCGGACACCGCGTAATCGGCGCCGAGCCGCATCGCCAGGCGCCGGAACGGCGCATCCGTGACGCCGGCCATCGGCGCCAGACCGACGCTTGCGTCGGCCGAGATGGCGCGCAGGGCCGGGCTCTCCGAGCCGGCGTGATCGACGCCTGAGCTGCTCATAATTTACTCATGAATGTTGTTGCGCAGATTTTAATCAGAGCGCTGTCGAATGCAAGCCTATTTCGCAGTTGCGAAATGACGGCGCGCTTTCCAGATCGCGTGGCAACCGGTACGAGAGGCCCGCTCTTTCTGGAGGTCGGCCTTGGAATTTGCCGCGATCATCGTCGCCGCCGGGCGCGGCACCCGGCTCGGCGGCGTGGCCAAGCAGTACCGGATGCTGGCCGGCCGTAGCGTTCTCGCTCGCTCGATAGCGGCCATGAGCGTGCCGCCTGTCGAGGCGGTGCAATGCGTCATCGCGGCCGGCGACGAGGAGCGGTACGCCGCCGCCGTCGCAGGTCTCGACGCGCCTCTCCTGCCACCCGCTTTCGGCGGCGCCAGCCGCCAGGAATCGGTGATGGCGGGCCTCGAGGCGCTGGTGCCGCATGCGCCGCGCTTCGTCCTCGTGCATGACGCGGCCCGTCCCTTCGTGCCGCCTTCCGTGATCGGTAACGCGATTGCGGCGGCCGCAAAGAGCGCCGCCGCCACCCCCGTCGTGCCGGTGACGGACACCATCAAGCGCATCGCCGAGGGCCGGGTCGCGGAAACGCTCGACCGCACGACGCTCGGCGCCGTGCAGACGCCGCAGATCTTCCGTTTCGCGGACCTTCTCGCCGCCCACCGCGCCGCGCAGGCGGCGGGGCTTGGCGGATTCACGGACGATGCCCTGCTGATCGAATGGACAGGCGGCGCCGTCACCACCTTCGCGGGCGACCCGATGAACATCAAGCTGACGACCGAGAGCGACCTCCGGGACGCCGAGCAGCGGCTCGGCGCGAAACCCGAGATCCGCACCGCGACCGGCTATGACGTGCATGCCTTCGCGCCCGGCGACCATGTCTGGCTCGGCGGTATCCGGATTCCGCATGAGGCGGCGCTGTCCGGCCATTCCGACGCCGATGTGGTGCTGCACGCGCTCACCGACGCGCTGCTCGGCACGGTCGCCAGCGCCGATATCGGCGCCCATTTCCCGCCGAGCGAGGCTGAATGGAAAGGCGCCGCCTCCGACATCTTCCTGAAGCACGCCGTCGCGGAAGTGGCGGCGATCGGCGGGCGTATCCTGCACCTCGACGCCACCATCGTTTGCGAGGCGCCAAAGATCGGTCCGCATCGCGAGGCCATCCGCGCCCGGATCGCGGCGATCGCCGGCATCGATATCGGCCGCGTCTCGGTCAAGGCGACGACTAGCGAACGCCTCGGTTT
>JBDHTH010000020.1:0-15061 GCA_039808545.1 Phreatobacteraceae bacterium
GTGCCGGCCGCCAGCACGCGGCCCGCATGGATCACATAGGCGCGGTCGACGAGGCCGAGCGTCTCGCGCACATTGTGGTCGGTGATCAGCACGCCGACGCCGCGATTGGCGAGATGGCGCACCAGCGCCTGGATGTCGCGCACCGCGATCGGGTCGATGCCCGCGAAGGGCTCGTCGAGCAGCAGGAAGTTCGGCCGCATCGCCAGCGCCCGCGCGATCTCGAGCCGCCGCCGCTCGCCGCCCGACAGCGACAGCGAGGCGGATTTGCGCAGATGCGCGATATGGAACTCCTCCAGCAACCCCTCGAGCTCGGCCTTGCGCCGCTCGGCGTCGGGCTCGATCACCTCCAGCACGCCGCCGATATTGTCCTCGACATTGAGGCCGCGGAAGATCGAGCTTTCCTGCGCGAGATAGCCGATCCCGTGCCGGGCGCGCTCGTAGAGCGGCAGGCGGCTGACATCCTCGCCGTCGAGGATCACATGGCCGGCATCGGCCTGCACCAGGCCGATGATCATGTAGAAGGCGGTGGTCTTGCCGGCCCCGTTCGGCCCGAGCAGGCCGACGATCTCGCCGCGCCTGAGGCCGAGGCTGACGCTGTCGACCACCAGCCGCCGGCCGTAGCTCTTCCTCAAGCCCACCGCCGACAGCACGTCCGGCCCGCCGCCGAGCACGCCGTCGATATCGTCCTCGAAGGCCGGCGTCGGATCGGGCGGCGGGGCGCGCTCGCCCGCCATCAGGTTTCGCAGTCGCGCCAGCATGGCCGGGTCAGAAGGTCTTCACGCCGTTGACGTTGAGATAGATCGAATAGAGCGAGGTCTGCCCGCAGATGTAGAGCCGGTTGCGCTTCGGATCGCCGAAACAGACATTGGCGACGATCTCCGGCACATGGATCTTGCCGATCAGCGCGCCGCCCTGGTCGAGGCAATGCACGCCGTCGCGAGCTGAGGTCCAGATCCGCCCGTCCGTGTCGAAGCGGAAGCCGTCGAACAGCCCCTCGCTGCACGCCGCGAACACCTTGCCGCCCGTCAGGCGGCCATTGGCCCCGACCTTGAACTTGCGGATGTGCCTCGGCCCGTCCGGGTCGTGCGAGCCGCCCGTGTCGGCGATGTAGAGGTGGCTCTCGTCCGGCGAGAAGGCGAGGCCGTTCGGCTTCACGAAATCGTCCGCCGCGATCCGGATCTTTCCCGTCTGCGGATCGACCCGGTAGACATGGCATGCGCCGATCTCGCTTGTCGCCTTGTGGCCCTCGTAATCCGCGAGGATGCCGTAGGGCGGGTCCGTGAACCAGATCGAGCCGTCCGACTTCACCACCACGTCGTTCGGCGAGTTGAGCCGCTTGCCCTCGAAGCGGTCGGCGATCACCGTGATGGAGCCGTCATGCTCGGTGCGCGTCACGCGCCGCGCGCCGTGCTCGGCCGTCACGAGCCGCCCCTGCCGGTCGACCGTGTTGCCGTTCGAGTTGTTCGACGGCTTGCGGAACACCGAGACGGCGCCGGTCTCCTCGTCGAACCGCATCATCCGGTCGTTGGGGATGTCCGAGAAGATCAGCGTGCGATGGGCCGGGAAATAGGCCGGGCCTTCCGCCCAGCGCACGCCCGTGAACAGCTTCTCGAGCCGTACATGGCCCGGAAAGGTCGGCCGGAAGCTCGGATCGAGGACTTCGAATTCGTGAATGCGCATCGCCCGAAACCTCACACCGTCGCGGTCATGCCGCCATCGACCAGGATGTTCTGGCCGTTGACGAAGTTGGAGGCCTCCGACGACAGGAAGATCGCGCAGCCGACGAGCTCCTCGACCTTGCCCCAGCGCCCCTGCGGCGTGCGCTGTTCGAGCCAGGCCGTGAATTCCGGGTTCTCGACCAGCGCCTTGTTGAGCTCGGTCGCGAAATAGCCGGGCGAGAGGGCGTTGACCTGGATGCCGTGCTTGGCCCAGTCGGCGCACATGCCCTTGGTCAGCATCTTCACGGCGCCCTTGGTCGCCGCGTAGGGCGCGATGGAGGGGCGGCCGAGCTCGCTCTGCACCGAGCCGATATTGACGATCTTGCCGCGCTTGCGGGCGATCATGCCGCGCGCCACCGCCTGCGCGACATAGAACACGCTGTCGACATTGGCCGCGAAGATCTCGCGCCACACCGCCGGGTCGTAATCCTCCAGCGCGTTGCGGCGCTGGATGCCGGCATTGTTGATGAGGATGTCGATCGGCCCGATCTCGGCCTCGATCCGGGCAACCCCGGCCGCCACCGCCTTGGCGTCGGTGACGTCGAAGGCGGCCGGCCGCGCATCGATGCCCTGCGCCTTCAGCCCGGCGACGGCCCGCTCGACCTTCTCGGCGTCGCGCCCGTTCACCGCCACGGTCGCGCCAGCCTTGCCGAGCCCCTCGGCGAGCGCCAGGCCGATGCCCTGGCTCGAGCCGGTGACGAGCGCGATGCGCGATTTGAGGCCGAAGAGCGCGTCGATCATGCGTGGTTTCCTCCCGAGGGGCGCTATCGGTAGCAGGGCCATGACGATCCGTCACGCCCTCGTCAAGCGGTGAACCCCGTGGCAGGATGCGGCGGCCGGCGAGACCGGCCCGACAAACGGGTTTTCGAGGAAACAACCATGCGCGCCGCCGTCTGCCATGCCCCCCGTGATCTCCGCATCGAGAGCGTGGAGGTGCCGGCGCTCGGCCCCCGCGACGTGCTGGTCCGGATGGAGCGCGGCGGCATCTGCGGCTCGGACCTGCATTACTACCTGCATGGCGGCTTCGGCGCGATCCGCATCAAGCAGCCGCTGATCCTCGGCCACGAGATCGCCGGGGTGGTCGACGCGGTCGGCGGCGAGGTTGCGTCCGTGAAGGCCGGAGATAGGGTCGCGGTCAATCCGAGCCGGGCCTGCAACCAGTGCCGCTATTGCCTGAAGGGCATGCAGAACCATTGCCTCGACATGCGCTTCTACGGCTCCGCGATGCGCTTTCCCCATGTCCAGGGCGGCTTCCGCGACGCGATGGTGATCGACGAATCGCAGGCCGTGAAGGTCGGCACCGAGATATCGGCCGAGGAGGCCGCCTTCTGCGAGCCGCTCGCGGTCTGCCTGCATGCGGTGAACCGCGCCGGCCCGTTGGTCGGCCGCCGCGTGCTGATCACCGGCTCGGGGCCGATCGGCGCGCTCTCGGCGCTCGCGGCCCGGCGCGCCGGCGCCGCCGAGATCGTCGCGACCGACCTTTCCGAGGCCCCGCTCGCCATCATGCGCCGGATCGGCGTCGACCGCGCGATCAACATCGCGCTGGAGCAGGACGCGCTGCCGCAATATTCGGCCGACAAGGGCTATTTCGACGTCGTCATGGAGTGTTCCGGCGCCCCGCCGGCCCTGCGCAGCGCGCTCGACGCGGTGCGCGCCGGCGGCACCATCGTGATGATCGGCAATGGCGGCGACGTGACCTTCCCGTCCTCGATCGTGGTCGTGAAGGAGGTCGAGATCCGCGGCTCCTTCCGCTTCCACGAGGAGTTCGCGACCGCCGCCGCGCTGATCGGCAAGGGACTGATCGACGTGAAGCCGCTCCTCACCGCGACGCTGCCGCTCGACAAGGCGGTGGAGGCGTTCGAGCTCGCGGCCGACAAGTCGCGCGCCATGAAGGTGCAGCTGGCGTTCAATTGAAGATCGCCATCATCTCGGACGTCCACGGCAATCTCGACGCGCTGGAGGCGTTTCCGGAGGATTACGACGAGCTCTGGATGCTCGGCGACCAGGTCAATTACGGCCCGCAGCCGCGCGAGGTCGTCGAGATCATCCGCCGCAAGGCCGATATCGTCATTCAGGGCAATCACGATCACGCGGTCGGCCATGACGACGACAGCCGATGGAGCGCGCGCTACCGCGCGACCGCCGAGGCAACCTGCCGCCACGCCTCGGCGGCGCTGAGCGAGGATCAGAAGCGATATCTGCGCGCGTTGCCGCTGTCGGCCGAAGCCGAGCGGGGCGGAGTGCGCTTCCACCTGGTCCACGCCACGCCCTCTGACCCGCATTACGGCCGCCTTGCGCCGGATGCCGATGGCTGGATCGCCGAGGTTGAGCGCGCAGAGGCTGACGTGCTGCTGGTCGGCCACAGCCACGTGCCGTTCATCCGCGCCATCGGGGCGCGGACCATCGTCAATCCGGGCAGCATCGGGCAATCGCGCTCGGGCGATCCGCGCGCCAGCTACGCGATCTGGGAGGACGGCGCGTTCGCGCTGCGAAGCTTCGCCTATCCCGTCGAGACGACGGTGCGGAAGATCAAGGCGCTCGCCTATCCGCCGGCCATCGCGGCCGAGCTGATCCGGACCCTTCGCGCCGCATCCTGAATGCGGCGAAGGGCTCACGCCCAGGCGACCGTGCCCTTCATCGTCACGTTGCCGTCCGCGTCGGCGCACCAGACCCGCCCGGCGCCCGGCGTGTCCTCGGCGCCGTTGACGGTCATCGGCCGCCCGTCGTCGAACAGCGGCCGGATGCCGCGATAGTCGATATGGGTGACGCGCTTGCCAGGCAGCGCCTCGGCCGCGAGGCGCAGCATCAGGGTCGCCTGCAGGGGCCCGTGGAACACGAGGCCCGGATAGTGCTCGACGCCCGTCGCGTAAGGCTGGTCGTAATGGATGCGATGGCCGTTGAAGGTCAGCGCCGAATAGCGGAACAGCAGCACCGGGCTTTGCGCGACGCTGCGCGAGAAGCTTGCGGCCGGCGCCTTCTCGGGCGCGGCCGGCGAGGCGGCGCCGCTCTCGGCCTCACGATAGACGATGTCGTGCTCCTCCACCAGCGCCGTGCCCCGCGCCGTCGAGACCGTGTGCTCGACCGTGACGAAGCAAAGCACGCCGCTGCGCCCCTGCTTGGCTTTCACCGAGGTGATCTTCGAAAGCCGCGTCACCGCATCGCCGACCCGCAGCGGGTCCTCGAAGCGGATGCGCCCGCCCGCCCACATGCGGCGCGGCAGCGGCACGGGCGGCAGGAACTCGCCGCGCGCCGCATGCCCGTCGGGGCCGATCGCGCGCATCGGCGCCACCGAGACGCCGAGGCACCAATGGATCGCGATCGGCGCCTCGGCGCCCGGCGCGTCCGACATCGGCGCGTCCTCGGCGATCGTCGCCTCGAAGCGGCGCACCAGCTCCGGCGTGATCTGGTCCGTGACCGTCTCGGTCTTGCCGATCCAGGTCGAGAGATGGGCGACATCGATCGCGCTCATTCGGCCGCCTCGCCCGCAAGGCCGCCGAACTCGGCCTTGATCGCCCGGTCCTGCGCGCCGAGGCCTGGGACCGCGCCGTAGCGCCGCTCCGCGCCGACGATCTGCATCGCCGGGGCGGGGAACGCCACCGGCCCGCTCGGCGCCTCCACGGCGACGCGCCGCAGGTGCGGGTGCCTGGAGAGCGCCGCCATGTCGTTCACCTCCGCGAAGGCGATGTCGGCGGCGTCGAGCCGCGCCACCGCTTCGTCGCGGTCCATGCGCGCGAAATGCGTGGCGCAGCGCGTGTCGGTGTCGGCGCGGTTGGCGACGCGCTGCACGTTGCTCGCAAAGCGCGGGTCGGTCGCGAAGCCCGGATCCTCGAACACCTTGTCGCAGAGCACGCGCCATTCGCGCTCGTTCTGGATCGAAATGAGGATCGGCCGCCCGTCGCGCGTCGTGAACACGCCATAGGGCGCGATGGAGGGGTGGCGCAGCCCGGCGCGCTTCGGCTCCATGCCGTTCTCGGCCTGCAGCAGCGGCACCGTCATCCAGTCCGCCATCGCGTCGAACATCGAGAGGCGGATATCGGCGCCTTCGCCGGTCTTTTCGCGTGCGATCAGCGCCTCCAGCACGGCCGAATAGGCCATGTGGCCGGTCGCGATGTCGACCACCGAGAAGCCGACCCGCGCCGGCCCGGCCGCATCGCCCGTGATCGAGGCGAGCCCCGATTCGGCCTGGATCAGCAGGTCGTAGGCCTTGCGCTCGGCGAGCGGGCCGCTGTCGCCGTAGCCCGACACCGACACCGTGATGAGGCGCGGATGCTTGGCGCGCAGCGCCGCCACGCCGAAGCCCAGCCGGTCGAGCGAGCCGGGCTTGAGGTTCTGGATGAACACGTCTGCGGCCGCGACGAGCGCGTCGAGCACCTTGCGGTCGGTGTCCTTGCGCAGGTCGAGGATCACCGATTCCTTGCCGCGGTTCAGCCAGACGAAATAGGCGCTCTCGCCATGCACGACATTGTCGTAGCCGCGTGCGAAATCGCCCTCCGGCCGCTCGATCTTGATCACCCGCGCGCCCGCATCGGCCAGGCGCGAGGAGCAATAGGGCGCCGCCACCGCCTGTTCGAGCGAGACGACGAGAAGGCCTTCGAGCGGCAGCGGCATGATGCGGGGTCCGGCATGGGGCGTGACGGCCGCAGAGTGGCGGCTGCACCGGGCCTTGTCCAGTTTCGCGGGTCCGGGTTCGATCGGCCCTAGCCGATCTCCCGCGCCGCCGCCCGCCCGGCCTGCCGGCCCGAGAACAGGCAGCCGCCGAGGAAGGTGCCTTCGAGCGCCCGGTAGCCATGCATGCCGCCGCCGCCGAAGCCCGCCGCCTCGCCCGCCGCGTAGAGGCCGGGCAGCACGGCGCCGTCCTGCCGAAGGACGCGGCCGTCGAGATCGGTCTCGATGCCGCCGAGCGTCTTGCGCGTCAGGATGTTGAGCTTCACCGCGACGAGCGGCCCGTGCCGCGGATCGAGCAGCGCATGCGGCGCCACCGTCCGCCCGAGCCGGTCGCCGAGCGAGCCGCGCGCGTTGCGGATCGCCGCGATTTGCGCGTCCTTGCCGAACGGATTGGCGACGTCGCGGTCGCGCGCCGCGATCTCGCGCTCGATGTCCTCGGCGCGCAGCAGCGGCGTTCCGGCGAGCGCGTTCATCTTGGCGACGAGATCGGCCAGCCGGTCCGCGACCGCGAAATCCGCGCCCCTGTCGCGAAAGGCCGCGACCGGCGCCGGCACCTTGCGGCCGAGGACGCGCAGCAGGAAGCCGCGCCAATCCTTGCCCGTGAGATCCGGATTCTGCTCCGAGCCCGACAGCGCGAATTCCTTGCCGAGGATCGTGTGGTTGAGCACGAACCAGGAATGGTCGTGGCCGGTGGCGCGTAAGTGCGCCAGCGTGCCGAGCGTGTCGAAGCCCGGAAAGTTCGGTGCCGGCAGGCGGCGGCCGAGCGCGTCGAACCACATCGCGGACGGTCCCGGCAGGATGCGGATGCCGTGGTTCGGCCAGATCGGCGCGAAATTGCGAATGCCCTCGACATAGTGCCACATCCGGTCGCGGTTGATCAGCCGCGCGCCCGCCGTCTCGGCGATACCGAGCATGCGGCCGTCGACATGCTCGGGCACGCCCGAGATCATGGTCGCGGGCGGGGCGCCGAGCCGCTTCGGCCAATGCGCGCGCACGAGGTCGTGGTTGCCGCCGATGCCGCCCGAGGCGACGATCACGGCGCCTGCCGCCACCTCGAAATCGCCGATCGCGACGCGTGAGCTGGCGGCGCCGCGCTCCGCCGCGCTCGGCTCCAGCACGGTGCCGGCAAGGCCCGTGACGCGGCCATCCGTGACGACGAGCCGGTCGACCCGGTGCCGCCACAGGAAGCGCAGGCGCCCGGCCGCCCCGGCGGCGCGCGCCCGCCGCGCGAAGGGCGCGACGACGCCCGGCCCCGTCCCCCAGGTGAGGTGAAAGCGCGGCACCGAATTGCCCGGCCCGCTCGCGAAGCCGCCGCCGCGCTCCGCCCAGCCGACCAGCGGGAACAGCCGGTGCCCCATCTGCCGGAGCCAGCTCCGCTTCTCGCCGGCCGCGAAGGCGACATAGGCCTCGGCCCAGCGGCGCGGCCAGAGGTCCTCGTCGCGGTCGAAGCCGGCGGTGCCGAGCCAATCCTGCCAGGCGAGCGCGTGGCTATCGCGGATGCGCATGCGCCGCTGCTCGGGGCTGTCGACCAGGAACAGCCCGCCGAGCGACCAGAAGGCCTGCCCGCCGAGCGACTGCTCCCCCTCCTGGTCGAGCACGAGAACCTTGCGGCCCGCCTCGGCGAGCTCGGTCGCGGCGACGAGCCCCGCCAGCCCCGCGCCCACCACCACGGCATCCGCATGCTCCGCCATGCATTCCTCCCGAGAGAAAGCTTAGCGCCGATTCGCCGTCACGGCCCGCGCGCCAGGAGGTTCTTGAGCTTCTTAAGCTGCACCTCGCGGCTTTCCTCCGGGTCGAGCGTGCCGACGAAGCGCCCCCCGGCATCCATCAGCATCACGACGGCGGTGTGGTCGAAGGTCACCGGCCCGTCCGGCGGCGCGTTCTTCTTGTAGAAGACCCGATAGGCCCGGACCGCCTGGTCGATCGCCGCCCGCTCGCCCGTCAGCCCGGTGATGCGCGGGTCGAAGGCCGAGAGATAGGTCTTGAGCTGCTCGGCCGTGTCGCGCTCCGGGTCGACCGTGACGAACAGGATGCCGAGCCGGTCGCCGTCCTTGCCGAGCGCCTTCAGGTCCTCGGAGAGCTGCCAGAGCGTCGTCGGGCAGACATCCGGGCAGAAGGTGTAGCCGAAGAACACCGCGAAGGGCCGCCCCTTCATGTCGGCGTCGCTCAGCACCCGCCCGTCCTGCGTCGTCAGGCGGAACGGGCCGCCGATCGACGACAGGGTGGTGGGTGGCGCGAGGGGGCCGCGAAACAGCAGCAGCAGGGTGAAGCCCGCGACGGCGATCGCCGCGAGGCCCCACAGGATCTTCCGCACGAAGCTCATGGCGCGAGGCGGCCCGGCTCAGTGCTTGTGCCCGGCCGGCATGGCGCCGGGCGCCTCGCGCGCGCCAATGCCGGTGACGCGGAACTGAACCGCCACCGTGCCGGCCTTCTGGAAGACGAGCGTGCCGGCGACCGTTTCGCCGTCCTTCAGGCCCTCCTTCAGCTCCATGAACATCAGGTGCTTGCCGCCGGGGCCGAGCACCACCGTCTCGCCGGGCGCGATCGCGACGCCTTCGGCGAGCGGGCGCATCGTCATCACGCCGTCCTTCACCGCCATGTCGTGGATCTCGAGCTTGCCGGCCTTCGCCAGCGTGCCGCCGATCAGCCGGTCCTCCACCGTGCCGGTGTTGCGGATCGTGACATAGCCGCCGCCCACCTTGGCGCCGCCCGGCGTGGCGCGCGCCCAGGTGGCGCTGACGGTGAGGTCGCCGGCTTTCACCGCGTCGGGCGCCTGAACACCGGCGACGCGCAGCACCGGCGCCGGGGCCTTCAGGGCGTGCGGATCCTGGCCCGGCGCCGCCACCTCGTCCCAGGCGAGACGCTCGGATCCGCATTCCTGGATGACCGGCATCGGCACGGCCTTGCCGGCCGCCTCCGGCGCGATCTGACCGCGCAGCACGAATTGGTCGAAATGCGCGTCTTCCAGCGACCCCGTCCAGGAGACTTCCTGCACGGTGCTGCCCGATTTCTTGATGTCGAGCGTCCAGCCGGCCTTCGGCATCGGCCGCACCGATTTGAACGCGGCCGGCACCAGCACCGTGAGCCTGGTCGTCGGCTTGCCGTCGCAGCCATGGCCGACATTGAAGACCGCCATATAGGCGCCGGGCACGGCCTCGGCCTTTTCCAGCGAGACATGTGCCGCGGCCGGGCCCGCCACGGCGAGAAGAGCGCCGGCGGCCAGGGCCGCGGCGCGGAGAACCATCGTGTTCATGGGAAATCCGTTCGGTTGATCGTGAAAGCGAAAGAGCGATCAGGCCGATACGGGCGGCGCGCGGGCGCGGTGCGCGAGGCGGGCCGGGGATGCGATCTCTTGCGGCGCGGCGGGGAGGGCGATGGCCCGCCCGGCGCCGCCCGGCGCGACGAGCGGCGCGGCGGTCGCCGCCAGCGCCGCGCCGACCGGCTGCGGCAGGCAGCCCGTCAGGCAGCAATTGGTCTCATGCGCGGGCGCGCCGCCGTCATCCGGATGGGTCTGGCAGATGACCTCGCCGCCGACGCCCGCCATCGTCAGATGCCGGCCGACGAAGGCGGCATCGATCAGCCCGCCGAGCGCCACCACATAGGCGAGAGCCAGGATGCCGATAAGCCGCATGGGCGATATGCGCGAAGGCTGCGCCATGCCGCTTTCCTACGCCCGGTCGGCGGGCAGCGTCAAACGGCAGGGGGCTTGCCGCCGGGGCAAGAACCGGCGCTACTTGCGATCCCGTGCTTCCGGGCGGAGCTGCCTTATCGACGCTGCGCGATCTTCGATTCAGGGAGCGAGGCGAATGAAACCGCGATTGCCGCTGCCTCCGGAACGCGTCCTGCCCTGGCCGCTCCGGCCCCTGTCGTCGGCCGAGACGGCGCTTCGCTACGACCGCTGCGGCCGCATGGTCATGACGATCTCGCACCAGGTCCTTCAGGGGCTTACGCCGAGCATGGTCGCCTGGTGGTTCCGCAATATCGGCGGCGAGATGACGATCGAGGGCCGCCCCGTCAACCGCTATCTCGTCTGGCATCCGAAAGATCACATCCGATGGGAACTAGCCCGGCCCGCGCCCGAGGGCGGGGCCGGCGTCGGCGCCCGGTTCCGCATCGTGGAGGCCTTTGCGGCCGATCCGCGCTTCTATGTCGACATCGTCGACACCGTCACCCGTCTCGACGAGACCGGCATAACGCTGGTCGGCTTGAAATTCGGGGCGATGGAGGTCACCCGGCTCAGCCACGATTTCCTGTCGGTGGATGGCGGCACCCTCTACCGCTCCGTCCTGACGGTGGGGATCGGGCAGCCGATCCTGGGCCGGCTGGTCAATCCGGTGATCCACCGCCTCGTCTTTCCCGAGGCGATGGGTCATGCGTGGCTGCGGCACAATGTCGAGGAAGTCGGGCTGCTCGAGCACATCGTCCCGCTGCTGCTCGAGGCGTGACGCCCCCTTCGCCTCAGCCGGGCCGCTTCGGGATCTCCAGGCCGCGCTGCACGGCCGGGCGGGCGAGGCCGCGCTCCAGCCAGGCCGGCACGGCCGTCAGCTCCGCGTAGTCGACCAGCTCGCCCGCCCCGTAGAAGCCGACGAGGTTGCGCACCCAGCCGAGCGTCGCGACATCCGCGATCGTGTAGTCCTCGCCCATCAGCCAGGCGCGATCCTTCAGCCGCGCCTCGAGCACGCCGAGCAGCCGCTTCGATTCGGCCGCGTAGCGGTCGCGCGGCCGCTTGTCCTCGTACTCGCGCCCCGCGAATTTGTGGAAGAAGCCGACCTGGCCGAACATCGGCCCGATCGCCGCCATCTGGAAGAACACCCATTGCAGCGTCTCGTAGCGGCGCGCCGGATCGGTCGGCAGCAGCTTGCCGGTCTTCTCCGCGAGATAGACCAGGATCGCGCCCGATTCGAACAGGCCGAACGGTCTGCCGCCCGGCCCGTCGGGATCGATGATCGCCGGGATCTTGCCGTTCGGGTTGAGCGAGAGGAATTCCGGCGTCCAGGTCTCGTTGGCGCCGATATCGATCGCATGCGGCTCGTACGGGAGCCCGATCTCCTCCAGCATGATCGACACCTTCACGCCGTTCGGCGTCGGCAGCGAATAGAGCTGCAGGCGGTCGGGATGCTGCGCGGGCCACTTGCGGGTGATCGGGAAGGCGGAGAGGTCGGCCATGGAGCCTCCAGGGGATTGCCGGATCGCAGGGCCGCGAAGATAGGCCGGCACCCCGCGCCGGCAAGGGGCGCCGGCGCAAGCGTCCCTTGCGCGGATGACCCGTGCGCGCCCCGCATTGCGGCGGCGCCCGACGCTGCTAAGGTCGCGCATCAGCGGAGATGCCGATGCCGATTGTCGATCTGAATTCCGACCTCGCGGAAGGGTACGGCGCCTACAAGGCGGGCGACGACGAGGCGATGCTGTCGATCGTCACCAGCGCCAACGTCGCCTGCGGCTTCCATGCGGGCGATCCCGAGATCATGAACAACGCCTTCACGGTCGCGAAGGCGAAGGGGGTGGCGGTCGGCGCCCATCCGGGCTTTCCCGACCTCTGGGGATTCGGGCGGCGGCGCATGCCGTTCACGCCGGCCGAGATCGAGCGGCTCGTCGCCTACCAGATCGGCGCCGCGCAAGGTGTCGCGGCCTATGCGGGGCACAGGATCACCTATGTGAAGCCGCATGGCGCGCTCGGCACCATCGGCATGGTCGAGCGTCCGATCGCCGATGCGGTGGCGCGCGCCATCCGGGCGGTCGACCGCGACCTGCCCTTCCTCACCATCGCCCAGTCCGAGCAGGTTAAGGCCGCCGAGGCGGCGGGGCTGAGGAGCGTCGCCGAGATCTTCGCGGATCGCGGCTATGACGAGAACGGCCACCTGATCCAGCGCGGCAAGCCCGGCGCCATGGTGGACGATCCGGAGGAGGCCGCGAATCGTGTGGTCACCATGATCGAGGAAGGCGCGATCATCACCGCGACCGGCAAGCGGGTGAAGACCGATATCGCCTCGATCTGCGTGCATGGCGACGGCGCCCATGCGGTCGCGGCGGCGCGCCGGGTCCGCGAGCGCCTCGCCGAGGCCGGCATCAAGCTTCAGGCCTTCGCGCCCGCATGACGAGGCTTCAGCCGCGCTATCTCGACGCGGGCGAGGCCGCGCTGGTGGTCGAGTTCGGCAGCGAGGTCGATCCGGCCGTCCACGACAAGGTTCTCGGCCTCGATGCCGCGCTCGCCGCGACGCCGCTCGCCGGCGTGAGCGAGACGGTGCCGACCTACCGCTCGCTGATGATCCATTACGATCCGCTGGTGCTCGACCGCGCCGCCCTCGTCGCCGATGTCGCGGCGCGGCTCGACGCGCTGCCCGACCGGCCCGTCAAGCCGGCGCGCATCTGGTCGGTGCCGATCTGCTACGACGCGCCCCACGGCGAGGATATCGGCAACATCGCGGCGCAGACCGGCCTGAGCCCCGAGAAGGTCGTGGCGCTGCACCGGGACGCGGCGTTCCGCGTCTACATGTACGGTTTCGCGCCGGGCTTCTGCTATCTCGGCGGCTGCCCGCCGGAGCTCGCCATCTCGCGCCGCATGACGCCGCGCCCGCCGCATCCGCCGAACGCCGTGATGATCGCGGGCGGCCTCGGCGTGATCTCGACCGTGTCGATGCCGACCGGCTGGTGGATCGTCGGGCGCACGCCCGAGCGGATGTTCTCGGCGACGCGCGAGCCGCATGTCGTCTTCGGTGTCGGCGACGAGCTGCGCTTCGAGAGCGTCGACGCCGACACCTTCGCGGCGCTCGATGCGCGCGGGGCGGCCGGCGAGATCGTCTCCAGGGCGAGGCCGGGCGCATGACGGCGCTGAGGATCGTCTCGGCCGGCCCCGGCATCACGCTCCAGGACGCGGGGCGGGCCGGCTATCTGCGCTACGGCGTGACGGGCGCCGGGCCGATGGATCGGCTCGCCTTCGCGACCGCCAACCACGCGCTCGGCAATCCCAAGGGCGCGCCCGCCATCGAGGTCTCGCTCGGCGGCGTCGAGATCGCGGCCGAGGGCGGCCCTGTCTCGGTCGCGGTGGCGGGCGGCGCCTTCCAGATCCAGCTCGACGGCCGGCCGATGCCGCCCGCCGCCGCCTTCGCGCTCGCCGAGGGCGGCCGCCTCGCCATCCGCGCCGGCAAGGAAGGCGCCTGGTGCTATGTCGCGGTCGCGGCCGAGCTGGATGTTACCCCGGCCCTCGGCTCGGTCTCGACCCATACCCGCTCGGGCCTCGGCGGCCTTGGCGGGCGGGCGCTCGCGGCCGGCGACACGCTGACGCTGCTTAAAGCCCGCCTGCCGGTCGCCGATCCGGTGGCGCTTAACGCCCCCTGGCTGCAGCGCGACGGCGCCGTGATCCGCGTCCTGCCGGGCCCGCAGGACGATTATTTCGGCGCGGCCGGCGAGGCCGTCTTCTACGGCAGCGAATGGACGGTCGGCGCGCGCAGCGACCGCATGGCCTATTTCGCCGAGGGGCCGGCGGTGCCGCACGCCAAGGGCTTCAACATCGTCTCGGACGGCATCGCGCTCGGCGCCATCCAGGTGCCGGGCGAGGGCAAGCCGCTGCTGCTGATGGGCGACCGCCAGCCGACCGGCGGCTATCCGAAGATCGCGAACGTGATCGGCGTCGATGTCGGCCGCCTCGCCCAGCTCCGCCCCGGCACGCGCTTCCGCTTCGAGAAGGTGGACCATGCCGCCGCCGTCGCGGCCCGCCGCGCCGAGGCGGCGCTGCTCGACGCGCCGATCGCCACGGAGCCGGTGATTCGCTCGGATCTCACCTCCGAATTCCTTTACGCGCGCAATCTCGTCGGCGGCGTCGTCGACGGCTTCGATCCCGTTTGACCTTCGTCTCATTGGTCGGAACGGCCGATCGCGCTATTGTGGCGGCCATGATGCCCGCTCAAGGGCACGCAGGGAGGAATTCGTATGAGATTGACCAGGATGCTGACGGGCGCGGCCGTGGCGCTCGCGCTGGGCCTTATGCCCGCCGCGGCGCAGGACGTGATCCGCATCAAGTTCAGCCATGTCGTCGCCGACAACACCCCGAAGGGCATCGGCGCCCTGAAGTTCAAGGAGCTCGCCGAGAAGAAGTTCCCCGGCAAGGTGATCGTCGAGGTCTACCCGAACTCGCAGCTCTACAAGGACAAGGAGGAGCTCGAGGCGCTCCAGCTCGGCTCCGTGCAGATGCTGGCGCCTTCGCTCGCCAAGTTCGGCCCGCTCGGCGCGCGCGAGTTCGAGGTCTTCGACCTGCCCTTCATCTTCCCGGACAAGAAGGCGCTGGCCCGCGTCACCGAGGGGCCGGTCGGCAAGAAGCTGTTCGACAAGCTGTCGACCAAGGGCATCACGGGCCTCGCCTATTGGGACAACGGCTTCAAGATCATGTCGGCCAACAAGGAGCTGCGTAAGCCCGAGGACTTCAAGGGGCTGAAGATGCGCATCCAGTCCTCCAAGGTGCTGGAAGCCCAGTTCCGCGCGCTCGGCGCGTTGCCGCAGGTGCTCGCCTTCTCGGAGGTCTATCAGGCGATGCAGACCGGCGTCGTCGACGGCTCCGAGAACACCCCGTCGAACATGTTCACGCAGAAGCATCACGAGGTGCAGAAATTCGCGACCCTGTCGGACCACGGCTATATCGGCTACGCCGTGATCGTGAACAAGAAGTTCTGGGACGGCCTGCCGGC
>JBDHTH010000021.1:0-14577 GCA_039808545.1 Phreatobacteraceae bacterium
TCCGAAGATCGTGAGAAGCGCCCCGAAAGTCAACGGCAAACCGCGTCGACAGGGCGGTTTGCCGCTGCTAGATCACGCCATCGTGCGGCTGGAGGGGACCGTGACCGAGGATCTGGCGCTCGAAACGCTCGAGATCGGCGAGGGGGCGGCGCGCCGGCGCATCGCGTATCGGCGCCGCGCGGGGGCCGGCCCCGGCCTTTTCTGGCTGAACGGCTTCAATTCCGACATGCGCGGCACCAAGGCCGAGGCGCTCGACCGCTGGGCGGCCGAGAACGGGCGCGCCTGCCTGCGCTTCGACTATTCGGGAACCGGCGAGGCGCCCGGCGATTTCGCGGCCGGCACCATCTCGCGCTGGGCCGAGGAGGCGATCGCGGCCTTCGAGCGCCTCGCGAGCGGCCCGACCGTCGTCGTCGGCTCCTCGATGGGCGGCTGGATCGGCCTGCTGCTGGCGCGCCACCTTCTCGGCCGCGTCGGGCCGCGCGTTCCGGGGCCGACGCTCGCCGGGCTGGTGCTCGTCGCGCCGGCGCCCGATTTCACCGAGCGGCTGATGTGGGCGCAGTTCTCGGACGAGGTCCGCCGCGAGATCGACACGAACGGCTTCTGGCTGCGCCCGAGCGCCTATGGCGAGCCCTACAAGATCACCCGCGGCCTCATCGAGGACGGCCGCCGCAACCTCGTCCTCAACGCGCCGATCTCGGTCGGCGCCCCGGTCCGCGTCCTGCAGGGCATGCGGGACGAGGACGTGCCCTTCACCCATGTGCTCGACCTCGTCGCGCGCCTCAGCGACGACGACGTGGTCCTCACGCTGATCAAGGACGGCGACCACCGCCTGTCGCGGCCCGAGGATATCGAGCGGCTTATCGCCACCATCGCGCGCATCGCCGATTGAGGCGGGCGGCCCGCCGCGAAAGGTTGGAACGCTGCCGCGATTGAGGCGTTGGCCATCGAAGCCTCTACGGAAGGAGACCTCGATGCCTGCGACCGCCAGCCACCCGCATAGCGCGATGACGGTCTACGAGCTCGTGACCGACGCCGATGTGGACATCCTCAACGCCGAACTGGCCGCCAAGGGCGTGGACGCTTCGGCGATCATCGCGATTCTGCCCGTGAGCCAGAACGTTCTCGGCGCCGCGCCGGGGCCGGGCGAGCGTTTCCGCGTCCTCTACCGCGCCTGAGGCGTGCCTTCGCCGGCCGCATGGAGCGCCGCGAGCCCCTCGCGGTAGCTCGGATAGCGCGGCCGCCAGCCGAGCGCTTCGCGCGCGATGCGGTTCGAGACGCGGCGCGATTCCGCATAGAATCCGGCCGCCATCGGGCTCATCGCGGCGGCGTCGAACATCACGGCCGGCGGCGGCGCGATGCCGAGCAGCGATGCCGCGAATTCGATCGGCACCTCGCCCGGCGTCGGCGCGTCATCCGCGAGATCGAAGACAGGCCCGGCTGTGGGTGCCGCGAGCGACAGCGCCAGCGCGCCGACGATGTCGTCGACATGGATGCGGTTGAAGACGTGCCCCGGCTTGATCACCCGCGTCTGGTCGCCGTCCGCGAGGCGTCGCAGCGGGTTGCGCCCAGGCCCGTAGATCCCCGAGATGCGGAACACCGCGACCGGCGTGCCGCTTCGCGCGCCGAGCGCCCGCCAGCCCTCCTCGGCCGCGAGGCGGGCGCGGCTGCCGGCGCTTTGCGGGCTCGGCGCCATGCCGGCATCGACGAGCGCGCCGCCGCGATCGCCATAGACGCCGGTGGTCGAGAGATAGCCGATCCAGCTCTGCGGGCCGCCGCTTTCGATCGCCCCGCCGAGCGCCGCCAGCGCCGGGTCGGTGCCGTCACGCTCCGGCGGCGCCGAGACGAGGATCGCCGAAGCCTCCCGGCAGGCTGCGAGCAGCGCGGCTGAAGGCTCCTGCGTACCGTCGAAGGCAAGGGTCTCGATGCCCGGCTCGGGCGCCGATACCTTGCGCCGCGTCCCGATGATGCGGGTGAAGCGCCCGGCGACAGCGCGCGCGAAGCGCGTCGCGGTATAGCCCCGGCCGATCAGGAGGAGCGTGCTCATGCGGTCTCCAGGGTTAGCGCGGCGCGCCACTCCGCGATGACGTCAGCATCCGATTCAGCCTCGGCCCGCGCCGGGCCAAGCTGCGCGAGCCGTGTCGGGGCGAGTCGGCCGAGCGCCCAGACGGCCACGCCCCGCACCAGCGCCGAACCGTCGTCGAGCAGCGCCTCGGCGGCGCCCGCAAGGCCTGCGTCGCCGGAGTTGCCGATGGCGATCAGCACGTTGCGGACGAAACGGTCGCGTCCGATCCGCTTGATCGGCGATTTCGTGAACAGCGCCCGGAACGCCGCGTCGTCGAGCCGCGCCAGCGCGGCCAGCGGCGGGGCGCGCAAGGCCTCGCGCGCCGCGAGCTTCATCTCCTGTCCGATGCGCGCGAACTTGTTCCAGGGGCAGGCCGCCAGGCAATCGTCGCAGCCATAGATGCGGTTGCCGAGCAGCGGCCGGAGATCGGCCGGGATAGGCCCCTTGTGCTCGATCGTCAGATAGGAGACGCAGCGCCGCGCGTCGATCTGGTAGGGGGCCGGGAAGGCGCCGGTCGGGCAGGCGTCGAGGCAGGCGCGGCAGGAGCCGCAATGGTCGCGCTCGGCCGCGTCGGCCGGCAGGTCGAGCGTCGTGAACACCGCGCCGAGAAACAGCCAGGCGCCGCGCTCGCGCGAGACGAGATTGGTGTGCTTGCCCTGCCAGCCGAGGCCGGCGGCGGCCGCGAGCGGCTTCTCCATCACGGGCGCGGTGTCGACGAACACCTTCACGTCGCCGCCCGCGATCGCGATCAGCGCCCGCGCCAGCGCCTTCAGCTTGGCCTTGATGAGATCGTGATAGTCGTCGCCCCGCGCATAGACCGAGATCGCGCCGCGGTCCCGGCGGCCAAGGACGGCGCGCGGATCCTCGTCCGGCCCGTAATCGAGGCCGAGCATGACGATGGAGCGCACCTCCGGCCACAGCACCTTGGGATCGCCGCGCCGGTCGCTGTTGGCCTCCATCCAGCCCATCTCGCCGTGCCGGCCTCGGGCGAGCCAGCCGGCGAGCGCCGCCGGCAGGTCGGGCCGGGCATCCGGCTTGACGGTCCGGCAGAGCGCGAAGCCGAGGGCATGCGCCTCGGCAACGAGGCGCGTCTTTACGTTCGCAAGATTCTGCGCTTCCTCGATAAGCCGCGCCTTGACTGCTTCGGGATCGTTCAGAAGTCGAGATCCGCGTAGGCCGGCGCCGGCGTCAGGCCGGGCGTCGTCTCGCCGAGGATCGGCCGGAAGGCCGGCCGCGACTTCACGCGCGCGTACCATTGCTTCGCCGCCTCATCCTCGCCCCAGGGCACGTCGCCGAGATAGTCGGCGCAGGAGAGATGCGCCGCCGCGGCGAGATCCGCATACGAGATGGCATCGCCCGCGAGCCAGTTCCGATGCGCCGCGAGCCAGCCGATATATTTCAGATGATAGCGGATATTGCCGCGCGCCACCCGGATCGCCTGCGTGTCGGGCGGCCCGCCGCCGCGATCGTTCGGCATGGTGCGCTTGAACACCTTCTCCATGACCAGCGGCTGCGTCACCTCCTCGTTGAACTTCACGAGGAACCAGTTGAGGAGGCGCCGGACCTCCACGCGCCCGCTCGGCGCCTCGGGGAGCAGCCGCCGCTCGCCCATCGCCATGCCGCGCGTCTCGTCGAGATATTCCGCGATGACGCTGGCGCCCGGCACCGTGAAGCCGCCCTTCTCGACCAGCACCGGCGTCTCGGCCGCCGGGTTCATGATCAGGAAGGCCTCGCGACGCTCCCAGACCCGCTCCTCGATGAGGGAGGGCTCCATGCCGTATTCGCCGGCGACGAGACGGATGAAACGGGACTGCGGGCAAAACGGATGGTGATAGAGGGTCAGCATCAGCCTGGGGCGATATCGGAGGAAAGGCGGAGCGTATAATGCTTGAGCGCCGGAGCGACAACCAAGGTCGCCTGCGGCCTCCGCATCTAGCTTTACGACCCTTTCGGGTTAACGGGCCGTTAACGCTGCCCACGCCATGGCTTAAGAGGGGCCGGATCGGGCGATTCGGGGCGCCCGGAGCATGATTTCGGCCATTCTGCGCTCAAGGGGCGATTCCCGCCATGGATTTCCTGTCGATGCTCGAGGCCGCCGTGCTCGGCCTCGTGGAGGGGCTGACCGAGTTCCTTCCCGTCTCCTCCACCGCCCATATCCTGCTGCTCGGCGAGCTGCTGGGCTTTGAATCGAACGGCAAGACCTTCGAGGTGGTGATCCAGCTCGGCGCCGTGCTGGCGCTGCTCGCGGTCTACGCCGCCAAGCTGTTCGGCATCGCCAGGCGCATCCCGACCGATCCGGCCGCGCAGCGCTTCGTGATCGGCGTGCTGATCGCCTTCATCCCGGCCGCGATCCTCGGCGTGCTCCTGCGGGGCTTCATCAAGGGCGTGCTGTTCAACGCGCCGATCGTCTACTGCTCGACGCTGATCCTCGGCGGCATCGTGCTGATCTGGATCGACCGCAAGCCGCTGAAGGCGGTCTATCACGACGCGACCGCCTTCCCGCTGCCGCTTTATTTCAAGATCGGCCTGTTCCAGTGTCTGGCGCTGATCCCCGGCATGTCGCGCTCCGGCTCGACCATCGTCGGCGCGCTGCTGATGGGCGCCGACAAGCGCGCGGCGGCCGAATTCTCGTTCTTCCTGGCGCTGCCGACCATGGCGGGCGCCTTCGCCTACGATCTGCTGAAGAGCTATTCGCTGCTCTCGGCGAGCGATTTCGGGCTGATCGCGATCGGCTTCGTCTTCGCCTTCCTCGCGGCGCTCGCGGTGGTGCGCACGCTGCTCGACATCGTCTCGACCTATGGCTACGAGCCGTTCGGCTGGTGGCGCATCGCGGTCGGCGCGGCCGGGCTCATCGGCCTCGCGATCTTCCGGTGAGGGCCTGCCGCTGCGTCAGCTCGTGACCTGCGTGAACTGGCCGGCCTTGCGGAAGCGCCAGAGATAGGTCGGCGCCACCGCCTCGATCGAGGTCGGCTGGACGCCGAAGGCCGCGAGCGTCCGTCCCTCCTTCTGCGCCGCCTCCGATACGACGTTGTCGATGGCGAGCTGCGCGAGCTGGTCGCGGGTCAGGAGCTTGCCGGGCAGGCGCTCCAGCACCGCCGCCTTCAGCGTGGCGATCGGCCCCGGCACCGGCACCAGGAAGCGGCTCCGGCCGGTGGCCGCGAGCACGAACTCCATCAGCTCGCGGAAGGTCTTCACCTCCGGCCCGCCGAGCTCGTAGATGCCGTGCGTGGAGGGGTGCTCGTCCTCCTCCGATTCCGGCACGCTCGCATCGACCGGCCGGCCGCGCTCGGTCGGCGGCGCGCCGACCGCGCTCGCGATCGCGGCCGCGACATCGCCGACGAAGACCGGCTGGAACCGCGTCTCGCCGCCGCCGAACAGCGGCAGCACGGGCGAGATCCGCGCCATCGCGGCGAACCGGTTGAGGAACGTGTCCTCGGGGCCGAAGACCACCGAGGGGCGGACGATCACGGCATCGGGCACCACGGCGCGCACCGCCGCCTCGGCCGCCGCCTTGGAGCGCGCATAGGCGGAGGGCGAATCCTTGTCGGCGCCGATCGAGGAGATCTGCACCAGGTTCGCGCCGACATCGGCCGCCGCCTCGGCCACCGCCCGCGCGCCGAACTCGTGCACGTTCGCGAAGGTCTGGCGCCCGCCTTCCGCCAAGATGCCGACGAGATTGACGACCGCATGCGCGCCCTCGGCCGCCCGCCGCACGGAGGCGGGATAGCGCAGATTGGCCTGCACCGCCGTCACCTGCCCGACGCCGCCGAGCGGCTGGAGATGGAAGGCGAGATCGGGGCGGCGCACCGCGACGCGTACCCGCCAGCCCTGCCGCGCCAGCGCCCGCACCACATGCCGGCCGATGAAGCCGGATCCGCCATAGACCGTAACCAGCCTGTCCATAATCCCCTCCGCGCTTCGCGCGCCGAACCGCCCGCGAGCCCCTCGAAGCGGTGATAATCGATCGCTGCCGGGCTGTATAGCCGATCTGGAGCGGTTCCAAGGAGGGCGCGCCGCGCCCTGCCTGCGCCGCGCCGCTTGACACCCGCTGCCGCGCAGGCTGTAACCATGCACCGGAACGGCGCTGCCGCACGGCGCGGGTGTAGTTCAATGGTAGAACGGCAGCTTCCCAAGCTGCATACGAGGGTTCGATTCCCTTCACCCGCTCCAATCTTTTCAAGCACTTTGATCAGATTCCCAGTCCTAACTATGGTGGCCCAGGCGTTGCCATTCGCTATCGTCGATCCCGCTTATTTTCCAATCGCTTCCTTCAGTTGATCTGCAAATTCCCGCACCTTGTCGATTATTCCATGTGACATGAGCGGCACATGGCGGTCGACTTCATGAATATGAAGATTTAGACGTCACCATCCGTTTTGACCAATCTCCTCTTCTGAATAAGATGATATAGTGTAATACGGATTTTCGCCTGCGGTGAGCGCTGCTCTCCCACCAGATAAAAACTGCACATCCAAGAAATCACAATATTCTTTATGATTTCGCCGGATAGAGCTCCTTACTATTTCGTTGATAGAGAGGTCCCGACACACCAACCGTTGCAATAATCGCGTCATTTCGGGTCTCGATAAATTAGCCGGAAGGCGCTTTCGATAAAGCAAAGTTGTGCTGTCGTAGGCTTCCAATATTGGAATAATCCGCTTTTGCATAAGTGCTGCCCGTTGTCGCCGGCGTCATTATCCTCGGAGATTCTGACCAGTTCGCAATGCCCCGATAACTCGACCAAGGGAGCCGCTCCAACAGCCGGCCGGCGATCCGCCCCGTTCCCTCGACGTCCAGCCTTCCAAACCCTATATTTCGACCTCTACCTCGGAGCGCTTCAGTGCCGCGGAGGAACGATGGCCGACGTGACCCATGTCGAGACGTCCGAAACGCCGGTTGCCGCGCGCAATCCGGCGGCGCGCGCGTTCCTGATCGGCGCCGGCTTGCTCGCCCTGACGGTCGTCGGCGCCGGCGCGGTCCTGTGGGCGCATTACGGCACCGCCGTGTTCTTCGAGATGATCGCGGTCGGCATCGCGGCCTGCTTCTGACCTTCTGGACCCGAAAGACCGAAATCGCCCATGCCCTCGCGCCGCACCCTGATTCTCGGCCTCGTCATGATGACGGCCAGCCTCTTGATCGCCGTGATGGCGCTGTGGTCGGCGCTCGACCGCAACAACCGCCGGGTGGTCGGCGGCCTCGGCGGGCCCTTCGCGCTCGTCGACCAGACCGGCGCGCCCTTCACGGAGCGCGACATGCTGGGCCGGCCGACGCTGATCTTCTTCGGCTTCACCCATTGCCCGGATGTCTGCCCGACCAAGCTCCAGGAGGCGACGCTCGCGCTGAACAAGCTCGGCGCCGATGCGGCGCGCGTCAACATGCTGTTCGTGACCGTCGATCCCGAGCGCGACACGGCCGCGCAGATGCAGCTCTACCTCCAGAGCTTCCACCCGACCATCAAGGGCCTGACCGGCACGCCCGAGCAGATCTCCGCCATGGCGAAGCTCTACCGCGTCTACTACCGCAAGGTGGCGGTGGAGGGCGGCTACACCATGGACCATTTCGCCGGCGTCTACCTGCTCGACAAGGAAGGCCGCTTCGTCTCCACCTTCGCGCTCGACCGCGAGCCGGACGCCATCGCGGCCGACCTGAAGAAGCTCATCTGACGGCCTCGTCCTCCGCCTCCGCGATCAGGCTGGTGCGGGCCTTGCCATGCGTCGTCTTCTGCCAGTGGCTCGGGCGGAACCGCAGGCTCCAGACGGCGCGATAGGCCGCGGCCGAGGCCGAGATCCAGTAGAGCGGCGTCAGCAGCAGCGCCGGCGCGAGGCCGAGCAGCCCATGCCGGGCGAGCCCGACCAGCCCTGCGAAGGCGCTCGCCGCATAGCCGAGCAGCAAGATCTTCAGGCCGCCCGACGACCCGTTCGCCACCAATTCGCCGATCGTGATCGCGAGGAGAAGCGGATGCAGCAGCGGCGCCGCGAGGCTCGACAGGCCGATCGCCGCGAAGGTGATCGTCGCGAGAAGACCGATATCGTTGACGAGCGCCTGCGGCCGCGAGAAATGCACGATCGCGGTCTGCATCCAGCCTTTCAGCCAGCGGCTGCGCTGGCCGATCCAGGCGCCGTGGCGATTGGGCGCCTCCTCCCATGTGACCGAATCGAGCACGCCCGCCCGGTAGCCGAAGCGCGCGAGGCGCAGGCCGAGATCGGCATCCTCCGTGACGTTGTACGGGTCCCAGCCGCCGACCTTGCGCAGGATCGCGGTGGCGAAATGGTTGGAGGTGCCGCCGAGCGGGAAGGGCTGGCCCATCGCCGCGAGGTTCGGCAGGGTCGCGTCGAACAACGCCGCGTATTCGGCCGCGAACAGCGCCGTCAGCGGGCAGTCGCGCGCATTGTCGATGGCGAGCGAGGCTTGCAGGCAGGCGAGGTCGCGCGGCCCCTCGGCGAAGCGCGCCACCGCGCGGCGGAGCTGGTCCGGATCCGGCACGTCCTCGGCGTCGTAGATCGTGACGTACTTGCCGCGCACGAAGGGCAGCGCCGCCGCCAAGGCCTTCGGCTTGGTGCGCGGCCCGATATCGGGCACCGTCAGCACCCAGCCCGGAAACGGCATCGGCACGGCGGCGAGCGCCGCGCTCGTCTCGGCGTCGTCCGCCTCGACGAGGAAGATCACCTCCAGCTTGGCATGCGGATAGTCGAGCGCCGCGAGAGCCCTGACCAGCTTCGGGACGACCGCGGCCTCGCGGTAGAGCGGCACGAGGATCGAATAGGGCGGCAGCGCCCGGTCCGCGATCATCGGCAGGGGCCGCACCAGCGGCGGCACGAGCGACAGCGCGACGCGCAAGCCCAGCCCGCCGAGGAAGACGGCCGCCATCATGCCATGGACGATCGGCGCGACGACCGGATGCCCGCTGATCGTCAGGAAGGCGGCGACCAGCGCGACGATGATCGCGACGTCGATATGGCGAGGCGCGGGCCGCTGCGCC
Organism: Phreatobacteraceae bacterium; assembly: GCA_039808545.1. Taxonomy (GTDB): domain Bacteria; phylum Pseudomonadota; class Alphaproteobacteria; order Rhizobiales; family JBDHTH01; genus JBDHTH01. The sequence goes on from JBDHTH010000021.1 coordinate 9,042, forward strand.
GAGAATTCGGGCCGCGCCGTCGCCAGCCCGTCCGCCGCCAATGCGCCGAGCGGCGCTGCGCCGACCGCCGCGACATAGCGGCGCAGGGCCTCGGGCGCGGCGATCGCCAGCGCGCCGGCAAGCTCCGGACGCCGCGGCACCTCTTCGACGATCTGCCTGAGGGCGTCGCCGCGCGGCGCGACGACGATATGCGCCCGCCCGTCCGGCGCATGCAGCACCGCGAGCCGCGCCGCCGCGCCCTCGACGAGCTGCGCGGCGTCGCCGCGTGGCCGCCATGCCTCGCCGTCGAGATCCGCGAAGGGCAGGGCGAGATGCCGCGCCAGCGCCCGGTAATAGACCTCCTCGGGCGCAATGCGCGCCGCGAACAGGATCTCGTCGACGCCGACGCCGAGCCGCCTTGCGCGTTCCGCCAGCGAGGCGAGCTTCTCCATCGCGACATGGCCGGCCAGGAAGGCGATCTCGGGCGGCAGGACGAAGGCGCCCTCGCCGGGGCGGAGCGCATGGAGATCGCGTTGCGTATCGGTGAAGGCGCGCGGGCGCGTGGCGCGCTGTTCCAGGGCATGATCATGCTCAGTTTCCATGCCCGCCAGCCGCCATACGCAACGCCCGCTCAAGTAGAGCGAGTCTTTGGCTTGCGCGCAACTCGGCCGTGTTGCCGCGCCTGCCGCTGGCGGCAGCGGCGCGCCTCGGCTATGAGCGAGACCTGCTCTATCGTCCATGGATTGGGGCCGATTTGACCCTTCACGTGGTCAACGTGAAGGGACCGGACCCGAAAGGCCGTTCGTGACCCGCGCCCCGCTGCTTCTCAGCCTGAGCATCCTTGCGGCCGCGCTGCTGTCGCTGGCCGTCGGCCCGGCGCCGCTCGGCCTGAAGGCGGTGCTCGGCGGGCTCCTCGACGGCGCCGGCACGGCCGGCATCATCGTCCGCGAGATCCGCGCGCCGCGCACCGTGCTGGCGCTGCTGATCGGGGCGATCCTCGGCGCCTCCGGCGCCGTGCTGCAGGGGCTGATGCGCAATCCGCTCGCCGAGCCGGCGCTGTTCGGCGCGCCGCAGACGGCGGCGGCCGCCGCCGCCGCGACGATCGCCACCGGCATCGTCGGCACGCTGTCCTGGGCGCTGCCGGTCGCCGCGATCGCCGGCGCCGGCCTCTCGGTCAGCCTTGTCGTGCTGGTGGCGGGGCGGCGGGCGCCCTCCGCCGTGCTCCTGCTCGCAGGGCTGGCGATCGGTTCGCTCGCGGCGGCGCTCACGGCGCTCGCGCTTAACCTCGCGCCGAACCCTTTCGCGGCGCTCGAGATCGCGTTCTGGCTGATGGGCTCGCTGGAGGATAGGAGCTGGGCGCATGTCGCGCTGCTCGCGCCCTTCGTGGGCCTCGCGGCGCTGATCTTCGCCCGCCTGACGCCGAGGCTGCGCGCCTTCGCGCTCGGCGAGACGGTCGCCGAAAGCCTCGGCGTGAACGTCGTCGCGACCCGCCGCGCCGCCGTGGTCGCGGTGGCGCTCGGCGTCGGCGCCTCGGTGGCGGTGGCGGGCGCGATCGGCTTCGTCGGGCTCGTCGCGGCGCATCTGGTGCGCGGCTCGGTCGCGCATGATCCGGCCCGCGCCGTGCCGCGCGCCGCGCTCGCCGGCGCCCTGCTGCTGCTGCTCGCCGATATCCTGGTGCGCCTCGTGCCGGCCACCAGCGAGATCAAGACGGGGGTCGCGACGGCGCTGATCGGCGCGCCCTTCTTCATCGCGCTGGTGCTCTCGCGCCGCGGCCGCCTCGGCGCCGCCGCATGAGCGCGCTGACCGTCGAGGCGCTCACGGTTGCGCGGGGGCAACGCACCATTGCGGCGGTGGAGCGGCTGGCGCTCGAGCCCGGCCGCTTCACGGTGCTGGTCGGCCCGAACGGGGCCGGCAAGTCGACCCTCGTCGGCGCGCTCGCCGGCCTGCTGCCGGCCGCCGGGCGGATCAGGGTCGGAGAGGCGGATCTTGGCGGCCTCTCGCCGGCGGCGCGGGCGCGGCGCATCGCCTACCTGCCGCAGCAGGGCGATTTCGTCTGGCCGATGCCGGTCGCCGACATCGTCGCGCTCGGCCGGCTGCCGCATGGCGATCCCTTTGCGCGCCCGAGCGCGGCCGACCGGGACGCCGTCGCCGAGGCGATGCGCCGCACCGAGACGGAGACGCTCGGCGATCGCCCCGTCACGGAGCTGTCGGGCGGCGAGAAGGCGCGCGTGGCGCTCGCCCGCGTGCTCGCCACCCGGGCCGAGATCCTGCTGCTCGACGAGCCGGCGGTCTCGCTCGATCCCGCCCATCAGCTCGATCTCGTCGGCCTGCTCCGCGCCGAGGCGCGGGCCGGCGCGCTGGTCCTCGCCGTGCTGCACGACCTGACGCTGGCGGCGCGCTTCGCCGACCGCATCCTCGTCATGCGCGCCGGCCGGATCGTCGCCGACGGCCCGCCCGCCGCCGCGCTGGCGCCCGCCATCCTCGCCGATGTCTTCGGCATCGAGGCGCGCCTCATCGACGATGGCGGCAACGCGGTTCCCGTTGCCTGGAGCCGGCGCGCGTAACGCTCTCCGCGGGCCGATGAACCGGATGCGGCGCGCCGCCGTCTAACCGACGTTCCGCCCTTTCCGCGCCCGCCGGTTCGAGCATAAGCTCGCGAGGCTGCCCAACGGAGACGTCCCATGCGCCGATCGATCCTTGCCGCGCTGTTTCTCGCCGCCTTCGCGGTCGCGCCCGCCAGTGCCCAGTCCCGCTGCGTCGTCGACGATCCGACCGGCACGCCGCTCAACGTGCGCGACGGCATCAACGGCAACATCATCGGCTCGTTGCCGAACGGCAAGCTGGTGCGGGTCAAGACCGGCGACACCGATTCCCAGGGGCGGCCCTGGGTGATCATCAGCGACTATCGCAGCGGCCAGTTCATCGGCTGGGTGTTCCGCCGCTACATCAAGTGCAACTGAGCGTTCACGGGCCGGGACGCCGGGGATAGAGCACCGCCACTGGCGCCCGGCGCATTTTCGTGTATAAGCCCCGCAACCTCGCGCATTTCGATGCGTGGGGCCTTTCGGTTTGGCCTCGCCATCCGATTTTCCCGACCTCGCTGGACGACATCCCGGCGACGGCCGCAATAGGGCTTTGCCCGCCTCTAAAACGTTGAAAGGACTGATCGATGTCGATCACGGAAGAACGCAAGGCCGAAATCATCCAGCAATACGCCACCAAGGCTGGCGACACCGGCTCGCCGGAAGTGCAGGTTGCGATCCTCACGACCCGCATCAACAACCTGACGGACCATTTCAAGAGCCACGTGAAGGACAACCATTCGCGTCGCGGCCTCCTGAAGATGGTGTCGCAGCGCCGCCAGCTTCTCGACTACCTGAAGAAGCGCGACAATGACCGCTACCGCTCGCTGATCGAGCGCCTCGGCATCCGCCGCTAACACCGACGCCGCGTCCTCTCGGGCGCGGCTTTCTCTTGCGGCGCGCCGGCAGGCCAGCGCGCCGACGGGCCGGGGACCCGCGGCCCGGCTCGAAGCGCCCGCCGCCAAGCTCGTCTTACCCGGCTCGGCGCAAGGGTTCATAAAAATCGCGCGGCGGCGTTTCCGCCGCTACCCGGCAGCGGCCATGGGGCCGTGCCGATCCCCGGGGAGATCCGCTCGCCATGGCAGGATCACCGAGCGCTCCAGGCCCGATGGCCGGTTCAGGCCCAGTGGCCGGTTCAGGCCCGATGGCCCGATACCCGTCGAGAGCGCTCCGTCGTCTTGCTCATGGAAGCGGTCTTCCCGCCAAACACCGGAAAGACCATGTTCGACATCCATAGCGAAGAGATCATCTGGGCGGGCCGCAAGCTCACCCTCGAGACCGGCAAGATCGCCCGCCAGGCCGACGGCGCCGTGCTCGCCACCTACGGCGACACCAAGGTGCTCGCCACCGTCGTCTCGGCCAAGACGCCGAAGGAAGGCATCGACTTCCTGCCCCTGACCGTGAACTACCAGGAGAAATTCTACGCGGCCGGCCGCATCCCCGGCGGCTACCTGAAGCGCGAGGGCCGTCCGAGCGACAAGGAGACGCTGACCTCGCGCCTCATCGACCGCCCGATCCGCCCGCTCTTCGCCGACGGCTACCGCTGCGACACGCAGGTGATCGTCACCACGCTCTCCCATGACCTGGAGAACGATCCCGACATCCTCGCGATGGTCGCGGTCTCGGCGGCGCTGACCCTCTCGGGCGTGCCCTTCATGGGCCCGATCGGCGGCGCGCGCGTCGGCTACATCAACGGCGAGTACAAGCTCAACCCGGTCCTCGATTCGATGAAGGACTCGGCCCTCGACCTCGTCGTCGCCGGCACGCAGGACGCCGTGCTGATGGTCGAGTCGGAAGCCAAGGAGCTGTCCGAGGAGATCATGCTCGGCGCCGTCATGTACGGCCATAAGGGCTTCCAGCCGATCATCGACATGATCATCCGCCTCGCCGAGAAGGCCGCCAAGGAGCCGCGCGCCCACAATCCGATCGACAATTCGGCGCTCGAGAGCGAGATGCTCGGCGTGGTCGAGCAGGATCTGCGCGCCGCTTACGCGATTCCCGCCAAGGGCGAGCGCCACAACGCCGTCGACGCCGCCAAGGCCAAGGTCATGGCGCATTTCTTCCCCGAGGGGGCCGAGCCGCGCTTCGACAAGCTGCGCGTCGCCGGCGTCTTCAAGGAGCTCGAGGCCAAGATCGTCCGCTGGAACATCCTCGACACCGGCAAGCGCATCGACGGCCGCGACACCAAGACCGTGCGCCCGATCGTCGCCGAGGTCGGCATCCTGCCGCGCGCCCACGGCTCGGCGTTGTTCACCCGCGGCGAGACGCAGGCGCTGGTCGTCACCACGCTCGGCACCGGCGAGGACGAGCAGTATGTCGACAGCCTCGAAGGCACCTCCAAGGCGACCTTCATGCTGCACTACAATTTCCCGCCCTATTCGGTCGGCGAGACCGGCCGCATGGGCTCGCCCGGCCGCCGCGAGATCGGCCACGGCAAGCTCGCCTGGCGCGCCATCAACCCCGTGCTGCCGCCGCATCACGAGTTCCCCTACACGGTGCGCGTCGTCTCGGAGATCACCGAGTCGAACGGCTCCTCCTCGATGGCGACGGTGTGCGGCACCTCGCTGGCGCTGATGGATGCCGGCGTGCCGCTGCGCCGCCCGACCTCGGGCATCGCGATGGGCCTGATCCTGGAAGGCGAGCGCTTCGCGGTGCTCTCCGACATCCTCGGCGACGAGGACCATCTCGGCGACATGGACTTCAAGGTGGCGGGCACCGAGGAGGGCATCACCTCGCTGCAGATGGACATCAAGATCGCCGGCATCACCGAGGAGATCATGAAGGTCGCGCTGGAGCAGGCCCATGGCGGCCGGCACCACATCCTCGGCGAGATGGCCAAGGCGCTGACCGGCGCCCGCGCCGAGCTCGGCGAGCATGCCCCGCGCATCGAGGTCATCAAGATCCCGACCGACAAGATCCGCGACGTGATCGGCACCGGCGGCAAGGTGATCCGCGAGATCGTCGAGAAGACCGGC
>JBDHTH010000022.1:0-14568 GCA_039808545.1 Phreatobacteraceae bacterium
CGGTGCTGCCGCGCTTGCCGCAGACGCCCGCCAGCCTGCCGCCGCTCGCCCGCGCCCCCGATCCGCGCGAGGCGACCTCGCCCGGCCCGGTCACGATAGGCCCGGCGCCGAGCGTCAAGATGGCGCCCGCCGGCCTCACCAGCGAGGATGCGCGGCGCCTCAATGCGGCGCTTCACGAGCTCGAGGCGTGCAAGCAGCTCCTGGAAGACGCGGCGAGGCGATAGGCATGGATCGGAATATCGCGCTGATGCTCGCGGCGGCGCTGCTCGTCATGGCCGAGCCGGCGGCGGCGGCCTGGAAGACGTTGAAGGACGGGCCGACGCTCGTCGCGGAGGGGACCGCGCGAACGCCCGGCGCGGTGCTGCGGATCTATTGTCCGCCCGCCACCAAGAACGCGGTCTGGCTCGAGTTCTTTCCGCCGCGCGGCTGGCGCGGCGATCTGAAGGCGATTGTGCGCGTCGGCGCCGCCACGACGCCGATGGAGATCGACGGCACCGACATCTCGGCGATCCTCAGCAACCGTCCCGACAAGAAGATCGGCATCACGCCCGCTCTGTTCGATGCGATCCGGAGCGGCGAAACGCTGGTGATCGAAGGCCCGGCCGCCGTGAAGGTCCCGGCCGCGCGGCGGACCTTTCCGCTGGCCGGCATCGTACCGGCCCTGGCGGCCGTCGAGCGGACCTGCCCCGGGTTTCGCTGATCTCAGCTCTTCAGCGCCGCCTCGATTCCCGCCATCGCGCGCAGCGTGTGATGGTCGTGGTTGCGGCGCCCCATCACCATCAGCCCGGCCGGTAGCGGGTTAGCGTCCGGCATCGGAATGGAGCCGCCCGGCAGGTCGAAGAAGTTGAAGGGCGAGGTGTTGCGCAGCGCCAGCCCGTTCGCCGCCATGAAGGCGTCGGTCGTCGCGAGATCCGCGATGATCGGCGCGACGATCGGCGTCGTCGGCAGGATGAGGGCGTCGAAATCCTCGATGACCGTGTCGAAGGCGGCGATCAGCGGCGGCCGCCGCATCTGCATCCCGACATAATCGGGCGCCGCCACGCTCACGCCCTTCTCGATGCGCGAGCGCGGGATCGGATCGACCTCGGCCTCCGGATTGGCGAGGATCGCGCGATGGATCCAGGCTGCCTCCACGGCCGCGAAAGTACCTTTCGCGTAGACGTCGTCGATCGCTGCCAAGAGCCCCTCGATATCGATGTCGTGGATCTCGGCGCCCGCCGCTGCGAGCCGCGTCAGCGTCTTGTCGAAGGCCGAGGCGGTGATCGCGTCGAGCTGCGCGAAGAGCCGGCCGCGCGGCACGGCGAGACGCAGATGCGGCGCCGGGATCGGCTTCAGCGGCTGCGGCGTCTCGCCCGCCAGGATCGCGTCGGTCGCGGCGCAATCCGCCACGCTGCGGGCAAGCGGCCCGACCGTGTCGAGCGTGAAGGAGAGCGGCACAGCGCCGTCGCGCGGCACGCGCGCCTGGGTCGGCTTGAACGAGGTGATGCCGCAGAACCCGGCGGGAATGCGCACCGAGCCGCCCGTATCGGAGCCGATCGCGATCTCCGCCATCCCGTCCGCGACCGACACGGCCGCGCCCGCCGAGGAGCCGCCCGGCACCCGCGCCCGGTCGGCCGGATTGCCCGGCGTGCCGTAATGCGGGTTGATGCCGATGCCGCTGAACGCGAATTCGCTCATGTTGGTCTTGCCGATGATCACGGCGCCGGCCGAGCGCAGGCGGCGCACGATCGGCGCATCGGCGGCGGCCGGAGCGCGCTTGGCGAGCTCGATCGACCCGGCCGCGGTCGGCTCGCCGGCGACGTCGAACAGGTCCTTGATCGAGACGATGCGCCCGTCGAGCGGGCCGAGCGTGATGCCGATCCGCGCCCGCTCTTCGGCCGCCTTCGCCTCGGCCCGCGCGCTCTCGTGATAGACCTTGGTGAAGGCGCGCGCGCCTTCGCCGGACGGGTCGTCGATCTTGGCGAGGCAGGCGTCGAGGCGGGCGGTCGCGGGAAGGCGCATACGGCAGGCTCCAAAGAAAAGGCGCCCGACTATGGCCGCCGGGCGCCGCTTTCCGCAACTCTTGAAGGTCGTCGGCGTCAGTCGACGCGTTCGATCTTCACCTGGGTCACGCCGGACGTATGAAAGCCGAGCGCCACGGCGGCGGTCTTCGACACGTCGATGATCCGGCCGCGGATGAACGGGCCGCGGTCATTGATGCGGACGATGATCGTCTTGCCCGTCGAGAGGCGCGTCACGCGCAGCCTGGTGCCGAAGGGCAGGGTGCGGTGCGCGGCCGTGAAACCCTTGTGGTCGATGCGCTCGCCGCTGGCGGTCCGGCCGCCGGAATAGAACGAGGCGATCCCGGTCTGCGTCATCGCATCGGCCGTCGACACATTGGTGGCGACGGCGATCGTTGCAACGGCGACAGCGCCGCCGATCGTCTTAAGTGAAGTCATAGTCTGGTTCCGTCAGAAAGGCCCCCCGGCAGATCTGCCCGGCGCCAATGACGGTGAATTGCGGCCGCGACGTGGCAGAGCGTTAATTAAATATTATGGCTCTAACCTGGTTGGACTCCGGGAATCTCTCGGTCATGGCCTCGCCAAATATGGGAATATGAAAATGATCCTTTCACCGAAAGGGCGAATCTACGGCTGAATCGCACTGGCGCGGCGGTGGCCGGCAGGCCGCGCGCGGTGTATCTCTGGCGCCCATGAATGCGCGCTCTCCCGTGGTCCCTCCGGCGCCGGTTCCGCCGGCCACCAATCTCGGATCGCTGCGGCTGATCTGGCAGATGAGCCGCAACCTGATCGGGATCTGGCCGGGCTTCGCCTATGACGTGCCGATCAACCGCCGTCGCGCCCTCGGCGTCACGTCGCTGCTCCTCAACGATCCGGCCGCGATCCGGCAGGTGCTGACCGCCAACGCGGCGCGCTATCGCCGCCCGCTGCCGGCGCTGCGTATCCTCGAACCCTTCGCGGGCGCGGGGCTGTTGCTGCAAGAGGGCGCGGGGTGGCGCCGCCATCGCCGCATCCTCGCGCCGCTGTTCAGCCCCAAGGCTGTCGGTTCGCTGATCCCGCATTTCAAGACGGCCGGCGAGGGGCTGCTGGCGCGCCTGGCGGGGCGGGACCGCGCCAATCTCGCGGTCGCCTTCCAGGACGTGACGCTCGACGCGGTGCTGCGGGCGCTGTTCTCGCTGCCCGCCTCCGAAATGGGGCAGGGGCTGCGCGAGCAGGTCGCGGGCTACATCAAGGGGCCGGGCCGCCCGAGCCCCTTCGACGCCTGGGCGCGCGGGCGCGGCGATTTCGCCTTCGCGCTGCGTGGCCGCCGCGCCTTCAACCGTACATGGTTCGCGGCCGTCGATCGGATCATCGCGGAGCGGCGAGCCTCCACGGCGCCTCTCAGCCGCTCCGATCTCCTGAGCCTGATGCTGGCGGCCCGCGACGAAAACGGCAATGCCGCGCTCGGCGCCGCCGAGATCCGCGACAATTGCGCGACCATGCTCGCGGCCGGCTTCGAGACGACCGCCCGGCTCCTCTTCTGGGCGAGCTATCTCCTGACGCAGGATATGGACGAGCAGGCGGCGATCCGCGCCGAGATCGCGGCTTTTCCGCCCGAGCGCGTCGAGACGCTGGAGGATCTTGGCCATTGGCCGCGCCTCAGGAACACCCTGTTCGAGGCGCTGCGCCTCTACCCTTCCGCGCCGATCGTCGTGCGTGACGCGGTGGCGGCGGACGAGATCCTCGGCGAGAAGGTCGTGCCGGGCATGCAGGTCTGGATCAGCCTCTGGGTGTTGCACCGGCACCGCAAGTTCTGGGACGAGCCCGCCGCCTTCAAGCCGGAACGTTTCGCCGGCAAGCCCGCCTCCTGGAGCAACGAGGGCGCCTACATGCCGTTCGGCGCCGGCCCGCGCACCTGCATCGGCGCGAGCTTCGCGATCGCCGAGGCCCAGCTCATCCTGGCGATGCTGCTGTCGCGCTATGCGCTGACGCTCGACGACCGCCGTCCGGTCATGCCGGTCGCCAATTTCACGATCTATCCGAATATCGAGCCGGATTTCACGCTTCGACCGATCGACCGGCAGGGCGGCGAGGCGCTATAGACGCCCAATAACAGGAGAAACGTCATGCTTGCAGATTTTGACCCGACGCGCGCCGGCAAGGCCTTTTACGACCTCGCTCCGATCGCCGGTCCGCTCGAGGGTGTCGCCGGCGATACGGTATGCTGCATCAACAACGGCAGCGGCGCCTCGGTGCTGCTCTGCGGCGGCATCCATGGCGACGAGTACGAGGCGCAGATCGTGCTGCGCCGCCTCGCCGAGAAGCTGACGCCGGAGGATGTCACGGGGCGCGTCATCATCATCCCCTCGCTCAATTTCCCGGCCTCCGAGAACGGCAAGCGCCTCTCGCCCTTCGACGGGCAGAACATGAACCGCCACTTCCCCGGCAAGACGGACGGCACGCCCACCGAGCGGCTCTGCGCCTTCCTGTCGAGCCTCTTCCCGCATGTCGACCTCCTGATCGATGTGCATGCGGGCGGCGGCGACGTGTCGGTGGTGCCGATGGTGTTCGGCTTCGCCACCGATAAGAGCGCCGTGAACGAGGCAGCGCTGAACCGGCTGATGGAGGCCTGGGGCTACCGCTTCGTGCAGCATGTCGACGGCATCGCCGAGACCGCCTGCGGTGCCGCCAAGATCGCCGATCTGGCCTCGATCGAGGTCGAGGGCGGCGGCGGCCGGATGAAGACCGCCGAGCTTAAGATCATGGAAGAGGGGCTGCTGCGAGCGCTGGCCGCGTTCGGCGCGATCAAGCAGATGCTGCCGCCGGTTCCCTTCAAGGGCGTCCATTTCTCGGCCGGCCCGGAGGGGCAGTACAATGCCGCCAGGGCCGGGCTCGTCGAGCATCTCGTCGCCCTCGGCGACGAGGTCGCCAAGGGTACCCCCGTGGCGCGCCTTCACCCCACGGCCGGCCGGTCGAGCGCGCCCGAGACCATCCTCGCGCCGATGCCCGGCTACATCCTGCGGCAGACCGAGCATGCCTTCGTGAAACCCGGCCAGCTCATCGGCAATATCGGAACGCCCTTGAAATCCTGAACGCGGCAATCGCCGGCGAGTATGATCTGGAGCAATGACGAGGCGCCGCGAAGGGAGCACCTTTCGGCCGCTTCGCTCGAATGTCTCGCGGCGACCTCCCGTCGCCGCGAGCAAAAAAGAGACATCCCATGCCCAATATCATCGTCGTCGGCGGTGGCGTCCTCGGGACGTCGGTCGCCTATCGCCTCGCCAAGGCGGGCGCCAAGGTCACGGTCCTGGAGGCGGGCCGCGTCGGCGGCGGCACCTCCGCCTGCTCCTTCGCCTGGACCAATTCCTGCAACAAGTCGCCGCGCTCCTATCACGAGCTCAACGTCGCCGGCATGAAGGCGCATGCGGCGCTGAAGGACGAGCTCGGCGCGATCCCGTGGTGGCACGGCGGCGGGCGCGTCGAATGGAAGGCGCCGGCAGAGCAGGCCGACCAGCGCGAGAAGGTCGGCCGGCTGAAGGATTGGGGCTATGCGGTCGAGTGGATCGACAGCAAGCAGCTCCGCGAGCTCGAGCCCGACATCGCCCCGGAGGCGGTCGGCGACGCGCCGGTCGCCTGGTATCCGGAGGATGGCTGGCTCGACCCGGTCGTCTATGCGCATGGCATGATGAGTGCCGCCCGCCGGCACGGCGCGACGCTCAAGACGCAGACCCGCGTCACCGGCCTCGTCGTCGAGGGCGGCAAGGCGAAGGGCGTCAAGACGGCGGCCGGCGAGACGCTCGGCGCTGACCTCGTCGTCAACTGCGCGGGCCAATGGTCGAACGACGCAATCGGCGCGACCGGGCCGAACGTGCCGCTCGCCCCCACGGTCGGCTTCCTCGTCTTCACCCCGCCGGTGCCGGCTGCGATCCAGCGCGTCTGCGCGACGCCGACCTGCGATTTCCGCCCGGACGGGGCGGGGCGGCTGATGATCCATTGGGGACCGGCCGACGCGGTCGTCAATCCCGAGGTCACGGACCGGCCCGGCATGGAGCAGGCGGCCGATCTCGTGAAGCGGCTGACGATGATCCTGCCCGGCATCGCGCCGGTCGAGCCCGAGGCGGCGCGCGTCACCAAGCGGCCGATCCCGCGCGACGGCCTCTCGGCGATCGGCCCCGTGCCGGGGCTGTCGGGCTACTACCTGATGGTCACGCATTCCGGCGCCACGCTCTCGCCGGCCCTCGGCGCCATGGCGGCGGACGAGATCGTGAATGGGGTGCAGCGGTCAGAGCTCGCCGACTTCCGGCCCGCGCGGTTCTTCTGAAAGCGCAGCGCGTGCGCGTCGCTTCGGTCGCTGCCCTCAGCGGCCGAAGGCGTCGAGCACGCGATTCCATTGCATGCCGAGATTGAGGATCGTCTCGCGCCAGCCGTGAAACGGAATGGGCGAGATCGGCACCGACGGTATCTCGAAGGGTTCGGGGCTCCCGGCCAGCTTGCGGCCGAGCCAGGCGCCGGCCCGATGCGACAGCGCGACCCCGCGCCCGTTATACCCGACCATGACGTGGAGATCGTCGGGCAGGGCGTGATAATGCGGCAGGTAGTCGAGCGTGATCCCGACGAGGCCCGTCCAGCTATAGGCGATCGGCGCATCGGCGAGCTGCGGGAAGATCCCGCCGAGCACGCCCCGCAGCGCCGAATAATCCGCCACCTTCCCGGATGTCGTGCGCGACGAGGAGAAGGATGCGCGCCCGCCGATCATCAGGCGCCCGTCGGGGCTCTTGCGGAAATAGAGAACGAGCCTGCGGCTGTCATAGACCGCCTGCCGGCCGGGCAGGATCGTCTCTCCAAGCGCGCCGAGCGGCTCGGTCGCGATCTGGAAGCTGTTGACGGGCAGCAGGCTGTGGGCGAGCTCCGGCACGAGCCCGTCCGAATAGGCGTTGGTCGCGACCAGCACCTTGCGCGCCCGCGCGGCACCTGCCGGCGTGGCGATCCGCCAGCCGTCTCCCGAGCGCTGGAGCGTGAGCGCCGGCGACTGCGTGAAGATCGCCGCGCCCGCCGCCTCGGCGGCCCGCGCCAGCTCCTGGCTGAGATCGAGCGGATGCACGCTCGCGCCGCGCGGATCGTAGAGCCCGCCCGGATAGCGGTCCGTGCCGACGCGCGCCGCAACTGCGGCGGCATCGAGATCCTCTGCGGCGACGCCCGTCTTGCGCAGGGCGGCGGCGGCCTCGCGCACCGTCCGCAGCGCGACCTCGTTATGGGCGAGGCGGAACAGGCCGTTGCGCTCGAAACGGCAGTCGAGCCTTTTGCGGGCGATCAGCTCCGCGAGGAAGTCGGGGCCTTCCTGGCCGAGCCTGTAGAGGCCGCGCCCGCTCTCGCCGAAGCGGGCCGCAAGGGTCGCCTCGTCATGCTTCAGGCCCGGATTGACCTGCCCGCCATTGCGGCCGCTCGCGCCGAAGCCTACGGTTTCGGCTTCGAGCACGCAGACCGAGCGGCCGAGCTCGGCCGCGTGAAGCGCCGCCGACAGGCCCGTGAAGCCGCCGCCGACGATCGCGATGTCGACGTCGATCTCGCGGTCGAGCCGCGCGCCGGCGAAGGGCGCGACCGCGCTCGACGCCGCCCAGAGGCTGCCGGTGGCGGCTGTCTCCCCCATCATGCTTCACCGCGCCGGCGGACGAAGAAATGCTTGCGCATCGTCTCGGACACTTCCCAGGTTCCCTTGAAGCCGGGCTGGATGATCGCGGTGGTGCCGGGCTCCAGCGGGATCGCGAAACCGTCCTCGCGGCGCAGCATGCCGCGCCCGGCCAGGACCGAGAGATATTCCCATTTGTCATAGGCGATGGTCCAGCGGCCGGGCGTCGATTCCCATTCGCCGCTCGTCATGTCGCCATCCGCGAAATGGATCCAGCTCCGCCACAGCGGATTGCCGGACAGGATCCGGTCCTGCGAGGGCGCGCCCTCGGTCGGCTCGACCGTGGAGGCGCTGAAATCGATGACGTCGTTGGGCATGGGCTGGGTACCTGTCGGCGGTCACGGGTTGGGCTGGAACAGGAGCGCGTCCTTGGCGCTCCAGGAAAGATGGACGGTCTCGTCCGGCCGAACGCGGGCCGCCGGAGCGGTCCGCGGCTGGCGCACCGCGAAGGCGCCGAGCGCGGTCGCGACCGACAGGCGCACGCTCGCGCCGAGGAACTCGCGCTCGACGACACGGCCCGCGATGGCGTTGTCGGCCGCGCCGATGGGGGAGGCCGAGAGCGTGATCGCCTCCGGGCGGATCGCCATGCGGGCGCGCCCGCCCGATATCGTTTCCTGGCGGACGGCGCGGAAGGTCATTCCGGCCGTCTCGACCGGCTGGATCTCGCCATCGCCGGCCGCGAGGCTGACGTCAAAGAAGTTCGATTCCCCGACGAAGGAGGCGACGAAGGCGCTGTTCGGCCGCTCGTAGATCTCGTCGGGCGTGGCGAGCTGGCAGATCCGGCCGCCCGCCATCACGGCGATGCGGTCCGAGAGCGACAAAGCCTCCTCCTGGTCATGCGTGACATAGATGACCGTGACGCCGAGCTCGCGCTGGATGCGCTTGATCTCGGTCTGGAGCTGGTCGCGCAGGCTGCGGTCGAGGGCGCCGAGCGGCTCGTCCATCAGCAGCAGCGGCGGCTCGAACACCAGCGCGCGGGCAAGCGCGACGCGCTGCTGCTGGCCGCCCGACAGGGCCGCGATCTTGCGGCTCGCGAAGGCTTCGAGCCCGACCACCCCCAGCATCCGCCGCACGTCGCGGTCGATGTCGCCGGCCGCGCGCTTGCGCATCCGCAATGGGAACGCGACGTTCTCGTACACGCTGAGATGCGGAAACAGCGCGTAGTTCTGAAACACCACGCCGAGATTGCGCTTCTCCGGCGGCAGATCGACGATATCCCGGCCGTCGATCGTGATCCGGCCGCTATCGGGCTCCACGAAGCCCGCGACCGCCATCAGCGTCGTCGTCTTGCCGGAGCCCGACAGGCCGAGCAGCGTCACGAACTCGCCGGCCGCCACGTCGAGCGACACATCGTCGACCGCGACGAAGTCGGCGTAGCGCTTGTTCAGCCCGTCGATGCGGATCGATGCCCCGGCCATCGTCCTACCAGAACCGCCGCGTCGCGTTGGTGATCAGCTCGTAGCCGGTCTCTGTGATCACGACCGATTCCTCGAAATCGCCGAGATAGCCGTCCTTGGAGAGCGTGCGCTCGATCGACAGCACCATGTTGGGGACGATCTCGGTCGCGACGCCGCGCGAGAGCCAGGGCGAATCCCAGCCGAGACCGATGCCGTGCCCCATGGCCGAGAACACGCCGTCGATCGGAAAGCCGAGCGCCTCCTGCTTGCCGAGGCCGGCGGCGCCGAGCTCGCCGGCGGTCACGCCGGGGCGGATCGCCGCCAGCGTCGCCTCGATGCACGCGATCGCCGCCTCGAAAGTGTCGATCTGCCGGGCCGGGACCGGGCCCACCGCCTTCGCGCGCGCCAGATCGAAGACATAGCCGTCGACCGCGCCCGAGATGCCGAGTCGGATCCAGTCGCCGGATTCCAGGCGCTTCTCCGACCCCCAGGTCGGGAAGTTGCTCTTCGCGAAGCGCGAGGGGTCGCCGCCCCGGCCCGACGCCATGAAGGAGTTGTAGAGAACCCCGGCGGCCGGCACGAGATAGTTCAGCCCGGCCGCCACGACGTCGCCATGCGAGGCGCCGGGCACCGCCGCCGCCATCATCGCCTCGATCATCCGCGAGCCGACCTCCGAGGCGCGCCGCAGCAGGGCGATCTCGGCCGGCGACTTGATGGAGCGCAGCGCGGTGAGCACGTCGTCGGCCGGCACGAGCGTCAGGGCCGGCAACGCCGCCTGCAGCTTGCCCAGCATCGTGAAGGTCAGCACGTCGCCGCCCACCAGGCCGACCCGGCCGAACGACAGGCCGGCGCGCTTCAACGCCGCGATCGCGTCGTCGAGGACGAAGTCGGAATAGGTCACCTTGCCGTCCGCGAGGCGGATGCGGCCGTCGTCCGGAACGTCGATCAGCAGCTCGGGCGGCGCATCGGCCGGCAGGACGAGGAAGGTATGGGCGCGCGCCGACCAGTTGCCCTCGAAATCCGGGATGAAGGGGAAATGCGTGTAGAAATTGGTCAGGTAGAGCACGTCCGCATAGCGGTCGAGCGTGCCGCCGCCGCGCGAGACGACCAGCAACCCGTCGAGATTGCAGGCGCGGGCAGCCTTGACGGCGCGGCTGCGCCGCTCGGCGAATTCCTCGGCGGGGACGATCGGTCGGGTCATCGTGTCATGTCCGTTTCACAAGGGAGAACAGGGCGAGCAGGAGGGAGGAGCCGAGCAGCAGCAGGCAGGACGCGGCCGCGACGATCGGGCTGATCTCGAAGCGGATGCCGCTCCACATCTGCACCGGCAGCGTCGTCGCACCGCTGCCGCTGATGAACAGGGCGACGACGACCTCGTCGAAACTGGTCAGGAAGGCGAAGATCGCGCCCGCCGCGATGCCCGGCGCGAGCACCGGCAGCGTGACCTTGCGGAACGCGACGGCGGGCGAGGCGCCGAGCGAGCGCGCCGCGTCGACGATCCGCCAGTCGAGCTTCTGCACGAGCGCCGCCACGTTGATGACGACGAAGGGCAGCGCCAGGATCGTATGCGCGAGGACGAGCCCCGGTATCGTCGCGATCATCCCGATCTTCGCGAAGGGCGCGTAGAGCGCGACCGCCGTGATGATCGTCGGCACGATCATCGGCAAGAGAAAGAACACCGCGAGCAGCCGGCTGGCGCGGGGCGGCAGCTTCGGCAGGCCGAGCGCGATCATCGTGCCGAGCATGCCTGAGAGGATCGCGGTTGCGACCGCGACGACGAGGCTGTTGGTCAGCGCCTGCCGCCATTCCGGCCGCTCGAAGAAGGCCTGGTACCAGCGGCTCGAGAAGCCCTGCGGCGGAAAGGTGATGAAGTCGGTCTCGGTGAACGAGATCGGCACGACGATCAGCGTCGGCAGGATCAGATAGACGCAGATCGCGGCCGCCGCGATCCCGAGCAGGCTCCGGCCGAACGGTCTCATTCCGCGCCCCACAGCTTGCGGAGCCCGAGAAACCGGTCGCCGAGCCAGTAGAGGACGAGCGTCGAGACCAGCAGCACGGCCGAAAGCGAGCCGGCGAAGGGCCAGTTCAGCGTCTGGTTGACGTTGAACTCGATGAGCTGCGCCAGGAGGATGTCGCGAGGTCCGCCCAGCATGGCGGGCACGACGAAGAAGCCGAGGCTGATCATGAAGACCAGCAGCAGGCCGCCGAGCGCGCCCGGCAGGGTGAGCGGCACATAGACCTTCACGAAGGCCGCGGCCGGGGAGGCGCCGAGCGAGCGGGCCGCGTTCATCACCGACGGGTCGATGCGACTCATCACGGCGGCGAGCGGCAGGACCATGTAGGGCAGCATGATCTGCGTCATGCCGATCAGCACCCCGGTCGTATTGTAGACGAGGGGCAGCGAGCCCTCGATCAGCCCGAGTCGCCGAAGCGTCGCGTTCACGACGCCCTGCGGATTGAGCAGGACGATCCAGCCGTAGGAGCGTACCAGCAGGTTGGTCCAGAACGGGATCAGGATGCAGAGCAGGATCAGGGCCCGCGCCAGCGGCTTGGCGCGATTGAGCTGATAGGCGAGCGGATAGCCGAGGACGAGGCAGAGCGCGGCCGTCTCGGCGCTGAGCGTCAGCGTGCGCATCACGACGCGCAGATAGCCCGGCTCCGTCAGGATCCGCTCATAATGGACGAGCGCCCCTGCGCGGTCGGTGAAGCTCGTCGCCACGAGAAGCCCGACCGGCAGCACGAACATGCCAGCCAGCAGCAGGAAGCCCGGCAGGACCAGGAGAAAGGGCGCGCGTCGCCGGGCCGCAACCACTGTCATCACCGCGAAAGAAGGCCGGGCCCGCGCGTCAGGAAAGCTTCCAGGCGTTGACCTTCTCGGTGACGCCGGCGAGGTTCTCGCCCCACCATTTCTCGCCCATGATGATCGCCTTGCCCTTCATCTGCGGCCCGCCCGACAGGATGTTGGCGCGCTCGGCCGGCAGCATCTCGAAGGCTTTCGGAACGACCGGGCCGTAGGTGTAGGCCTTGGCGATCGCGGCTTGCGCGTCCGGCGTGAGGGCATAGGCGAGAAACGCCATCGCCTCCTTCTTGCGCGGCGCGTTCTTCGGCACGACCATCGCGGACCAGGTGAGGAAGCTCAGGCCGAACTGGATCTCGATCGGCGCGCCGTGGCTGCGTGCGTTGAGGGCGCGCCCGTCCGGGATGAGGCCGATCACGGCCTGCCCGTCGCTCATCATCTGCTCGGCCTGCGCGTTGGTCTCGTAGAACTGGATGTCGTCGCGGATCGTGCTCAGCTTCTTCAGGGCGCGCGGCACGTCGAGCGGGTAGAGGGCGGCCGGATCGACGCCGTCGGCGAGCAGGGCCGCCTCGAGATAGGCGCCGTTCGCCTTGCTGTAGAAGGCCCGCTTGCCGGGGAACTTCTTGGTGTCGAACACATCCGCGAAGGTCGCGGGGCCGGGCGCGAGCTTCTTGTTGTAGGCGATCAGGCGCGAGAACAGCACCTGCGGCACCGAATACTCGGTCACGAGGTCCTTGCCCTCCATGATCGGCCCCTTGTCGACGACGCTGAAATCGATGGGCTCGAGCAGCTTCTTCTCGGCGCCGATCCACTGGAAGTCGGGCAGGACCTCGACGATGTCCCATTCGGTCTTGCCGGCCTCCACCATCGCCTGGATGCGGCCATAGGTGTTGCCCTGGACGGTGCGGATGTTGATGCCCGTCTTCGCCGTGAAGGGCTTGAACCAGGCCTCGCGCATCGCGGCCTCCCAGGAGCCGCCCCAGCTCGCGAAGACAAGCTCGCTCGCCTGGGCCCGAAGGACGCCCGGCGCCGCGGCCGCGAATAGCGAGGCGCCGGCGAGCTTGAGCACCTGCCTGCGGAGAACGGGCTTGGCGAGGGACGTGGGAGAGACGCGCCGGACGGTCATGGGATGCTCCTCGACATCGCGTTGAATTGGTCAACCAATTCATACCAAGAGGCACCTTAGGAAGGTGGAATTTCCGTATAAAGAGAAAATATGCCGAAAATTTCGGCGCCGGATTGACCGGATTGGTATGATTGGTATGATCAGGCGATCATTTCAAACGAGACGCCGATGAATTTTCACCATGACGCCTGGCAGGTCTCGCCGGCCCATTCCCGGGACGATCTGCTGGTCCAGTTCCGGCGCGCGCTGCAGGGCGGTGCCTTGCGCCCCGGCGTGCGCCTGCCCAATGAGCGGCAGGTGGCGGAGCGTTCGGGCCTGTCCCGCGCGACCGTGCGGGTCGTCTTCGGCCTGCTCGAGCAGGAAGGGCATATCGTCCGCCAGGTCGGGCGGGGGACCTATGTCCGCGACGCGGTGCCCGCGCTGCCGGCCGCCGCCGGGGACGGGGCGCCGACGCCGGCCGAGCTCATGGAGTTCCGCCTGACCTGCGAGCCGCCGCTCGCCGAGCTGGCGGTGCTCAAGGCGACGGACGAGCAATTGGAGCACCTCGCGCTGACCGCGCAGCGCGGGCGGCGCGTCCAGGTCTGGCGCGACGCCGAGGATGCCGACCGGCGCTTTCACGAGGCGCTGTTCGAGCTGACCGGCAACAAGCTGTTCATCGAGCTCGGCAAGCGCCTCAGCGCGGCGCGCGACAGCCGCGGCTGGCAGCGCCTCAAGGAGGGCAGCTTCTCGCTGGAAAAATGGGCCGTCTACCAGCGCGAGCACGAGGTGATCGTCGCGGCGTTGCAGGATCGGAATGCCGAGGCGGCGCGGCGCGAGCTGAGCCACCATCTCGGCGGGGTCCGCGCCAATGCGCTGGCGGCGCGGGAGGGGTGATCCTGGGCCGGTCCGAAAACCATCTTGACATCGCGCCGGCCGGACCCGATAAGCGCCCGCCATGATGCATCTCGCCGCCCACGCTTCGCGACGTCGCCGCGCCTTCTAGGCGGCCGTCAGCGCGTGCGCTGCTTTCCGGCCGCCTTCCGGCGGCCGATTTTGTTTCGGCCCCACCCGCGGCGGCCGAATTCCCTCGTCCTCCGTGCCCGTTCGACGACACAGAGGACGATCCCCATGTACGGACCTCCCGGCACCGCGATGAGCGAGGACGACGCGCTCGGCTTCGCGGCGGCGCGCGGCTTCGGCCTGCTGCTGGCGCAGGGCGAGGACGATCTCGCGATGGTGCCGCTGCCCTTCGAGATCGTGCCGGGTGTGGCGGGCCGCCGCCTCGCGCGCTTCCACGTGGCGCGCGCCAATCCGGTCTGGACGTTGTTTTCAGAGAGCAGCCGGCCGGCGACGCTCGCGGTGAGCTACGCCGACCACTATGTCGCCCCGCTCCGGTCCGCGAGCGAGTGGCAGGTGCCGACCTGGCTCTATGTCGCGGTGCGCCTCGGCGGCCCGGCGCGGCTGATGACCAAGGGCGAGACCGCGACGCATCTCGCCTCCCTCACGGAGCGGTTCGAGGACGAGATGCCGCCGGCGGGCCGCTGGGGCCTCGACCGGCTCGCCGAGCCGCGCCGCGCTGAGCTCATGAAGGGGCTGGTCGGTAT
>JBDHTH010000023.1:0-14252 GCA_039808545.1 Phreatobacteraceae bacterium
CGTGCCGGGCGGCACCGCAAGCTACCCCTCCTCGGTGCTGATGAACGCCGTGCCCGCCAAGGTCGCGGGGGTTCCGCGCATCGTCATGGCGGTGCCGACGCCGGGCGGCAAGCTGAACCCGCTGGTGCTGGCCGCCGCCGCCATGGCGGGCGTCGACGAGATCTACCGGGTCGGCGGCGCGCAGGCGATCGCGGCGCTCGCCTACGGCACCGGGACGATCCGCCCGGTGGTCAAGATCGTCGGCCCCGGCAACGCCTATGTGGCGGCCGCCAAGAAGCTGGTCTTCGGCCAGGTCGGCATCGACATGGTGGCGGGCCCTTCCGAGGTGCTGATCCTCGCGGACGGTGACGCCAACCCCGACTGGATCGCGGCCGACCTCCTCGCCCAGGCCGAGCACGACGCCTCGGCCCAGTCGGTCCTGATCACGCCCTCGGCGCCCCTCGCCGACGCCGTCGCGGCGGCGGTCGAGGCGCAGCTCGCGACCCTGCCGCGCCGCGAGATCGCCGGGCGGAGCTGGCGCGACCATGGCGCGATCATCCTGGCCGAGAGCCTGGCGGCGGCCGTGCCGCTCGTCGACCGCCTGGCGCCCGAGCATCTGGAGATCCATGCGGCCGAGGCCGAGGCGCTGGTGCCGATGATCCGCAACGCCGGCGCGATCTTCCTCGGCGCCCATACGCCCGAGGCCATCGGCGACTATGTCGGCGGCTCCAACCACGTGCTGCCGACCGCCCGCGCCGCCCGCCACTCTTCCGGCCTCGGCGTGCTCGACTTCATGAAGCGCACCTCCATCCTCGCCTGCGGCCCCGATCAGCTCGCCGCGCTCGGCCCCGCCGCCATCGCGCTCGGCGAGGCCGAGGGCCTGGGCGCCCATGCGCGCTCGGTTGCAATCCGGCTGAATAATCGCGATTAGACGCGGGAGCCCGCCTCGAAACACGCAAAGAGCTGAAGCGGTCTCCGAAGCTTAGAATCGATCATGGCCTGTGCTTTGATCGGTTCGATCAAAAATACGGCCCGATCCGTGGTCGGGCGCAAGAGGGGGCGGGAATGGCCGAGGGGGAAGCCGGCGCGGCACAGGGCAAGCTCGTGTCGATCAAGCTCGACGAGGCCTCGATCGGCCGCGGCTCGCCCGATATCGAGCAGGAGCGCGCCGTCGCCATCTACGACCTGATCGAGGAGAACCGCTTCTGCCCGATCGGCGCCACCGACGATGCCGGCCCCGACTACGCCCTCACCTTGTCGATCGCCGACCGCAAGCTCGTCTTCGACATCGACCGGCCGGACGGCGAGCGCCTCGTCAGCCATATCCTGTCGCTCTCGCCCTTCCGGCGGATCGTCAAGGACTACCACATGATCTGCGACAGCTATTACCAGGCGATCCGCACCCAGTCGCCCTCGCAGATCGAGGCGATCGACATGGGCCGGCGCGGGCTGCACAACGAGGGCGCCGAGCTCCTGAAGGAGCGCCTGAAGGACAAGGTCGAGATCGACCATGCGACCTCGCGCCGCCTGTTCACGCTGGTCTGCGTATTGCACTGGAAAGGCTGATCGATGGCCCCAGGCGCACGCCGCGAGCGGCCGCAGGCGGTTCTGTTCTCCTGCGCGATGAACGCGGTGCGCTCGCCGATGGCCGAGGCGCTGATGAAGCATTTCTTCGGCAAGCGCGTCTATGTGAACTCGGCCGGCGCCCGCAAGGGCGAGCTCGACCCTATGATGGTCGCCGTGATGGAGGAGCTCGACATCTCGCTTGCCCGCCACCGCCCGCGCACCTTCGAGGAGCTGGAGGAATGGGAGGGGCTGAATTTCGACCTGATCGTCACGCTCTCGCCCGAAGCCCACCACAAGGCGCTGGAGCTGACGCGCTCGCTCGACGTCGACGTCGAATACTGGCCGACCCCCGACCCGACGCTCGCGACCGGCAACCGCGAGCAGCGGCTCGACGCATATCGGGCGGTTCGCGACGGGCTGATGCAGAAGATCAAGCGTCGCTTCGCCGCCAGCGCCACCGGAAACGAGTGAAATGGTTTGCTTTTGCCCGGTCCTCAGGTAGTAGTGCGCCCTTCGAGCCGCGCTCGCGTCCCGCGATGCCCGGCGCCGCCCCGATTCGAACCGGCTGATTGATGGCTAAAGAAGAACTTCTCGAATTCCCCGGCATGGTCGTGGAACTCCTCCCGAACGCGATGTTCCGCGTGAAGCTCGAAAACGACCACGAGATCGTCGCGCATACGGCCGGCAAGATGCGCAAGAACCGCATCCGCGTGCTGGCGGGCGACAAGGTCCTGGTCGAGATGACCCCTTACGACCTCACCAAGGGTCGCATCACCTACCGTTTCAAGTGATGGCACGCGTTCCGGGGCCGTGATGACGACACACCCCGCGACCGGCCGGCCGAAACTGGTGCTGGCCTCCGGCTCGCCGCGCCGCCTGGCGCTGCTGCAGCAGGTGGGGCTGGAGCCCGACGAGCTCGTCCCCGCCGAGATCGACGAGACGCCCGAGAAGGGCGAGGCGCCGCGGGCGCTCGCCAAGCGCCTCGCCGACGCCAAGGCCGCGGCGGCCCGCCGCTCCATCGGCATCGATCCCGATCTCGCCGGCGCCTTCGTGATCGCGGCCGACACGGTCGTCGCGGTCGGCCGCCGCATCCTGCCGAAGGCCGAGACGCTGGACGAGGCCGCCTATTGCCTGAAGCTGCTCTCGGGCCGCGCCCACCGCGTCTATACGGGCCTCACCCTCTCGACGCCGGACGGCAAGCTGCGCACCCGCCTGGTGGAGACGCGCATCCGCTTCAAGCGCCTGACCCGCGAGGAGATCGACCGCTATCTCGGCTGCGGCGAATGGCGCGGCAAGGCCGGCGGCTACGCGATCCAGGGCATCGCCGGCGCCTTCGTGGTCAAGCTGGTCGGCTCCTACACCAATGTCGTCGGCCTCCCCCTGCACGAGACGGTCGCGCTCCTCGCCGGCGAGGGCTTCCCGGTCACGCAGGGCTGGATCGCGGCGGGCTGACCCGATGCCACCTGCTCCGAAGCTGCGCAGCTGCCCGATCTGCGGCAAGCCGGTCGCGGAGGCCTACAAGCCCTTCTGCTCGAAGCGCTGCGCCGATATCGACCTCAATCGCTGGCTGAGCGGCGCCTATGTCATTCCGGGCCGGGGCGAGCCCGAGGATGACGGCGGCGAGGACCCGGCGCCCGCCAAGCCGTCCTGACGCCCGCGCCGGTGCCGCCGGTAATGCGTCCGCGCCTTGGCGCGGTTGCCGCAGGTCTCCATCATGCACCAGCGGCGGGTGCCGTTGCGGCTCTCGTCGAGGAACAGCCAGCCGCAGCAGGGGCCGGGACAGACCTTCAGCCGCGCCCGGTCGTGCCGCGACCCGAGAAGCTCGAAAGCCGAGAGCGCGACCCGCGCCGCGATTTGCGCCGCGAGGCCGCCGGCCGCTTCGAGCCGCGGGCCGTCGGCCGCATCGGCGAGCCGCAGCGGCGTCGCCGCGAACAGCGCGTTGACGCGGTCTTGACGCGCCTTGACCGGTTTGGTGCCGGCCGCTATCGCGCACAGCATGCCGCGCAGATCGGCCCGCAAGGCGCGCAATTCCTCGAGCTCCGCCGCGCTCACGGCCTGCGGCTTCGACGCGATATCGACCGCCACCGCGAAGGCGGCCGCATCCGCGCCCTCGCGCAGCTTCTCGGCATGGAGCGCCGGCCCGTCCCAATCGGCGGTATTGACGAAATCGATGCAGAGCCGGCCGCCGACCAGCCTCGGCGTTTCATCATAGTAGCCCATGCGCAATCTAACCATTATGCCGGTTGACATTCAACCGTCGCCCGCCAGAATGCCCGCATGAATGCCAATTCCGCCGCGCCCGACACCGCGACGCTGACGGCCGCCGGCCTGTGGCGCGGCATGCGCGACCTCGCGCCGCTGAGCCTCTACGTCTTTCCCTTCGGCATCGCCTATGGCGCGGCCGCGATCGAGCGCGCCTTGACGCCCGCCGAGGCGCTGACCATGTCGGCGCTGGTCTTCGCCGGCGCCTCGCAGCTCGCCGCGCTCGAGGCCTGGCGCGAGCCGCTGCCCTACGCGGCGATCGCCCTGACGGTGCTCGCCATCAACGCCCGTCATATCCTGCTCGGCGCCGCGATCGCGCCCTGGATGCTGCGCCTGAAGTTCTGGCCGCGCGCCCTGGTGCTCGGCCTCTTGAGCGACGCCAACTGGGCGCATGCGATGAAATCCTACGAGGACGGCGAGCGCGACGCCGGCGTGCTGCTCGGCGGCGGCGCCATGCTGTGGCTGATCTGGATCGTCACGACCGCGGTCGGCGTCTATGCGGGCCGTGCCCTGGGCGACCTGACGCGCTTCGGCTTCGACCTGATGCTCGTCACCTTCTTCGCCGCCACGCTGGCGAGCCAGTGGCGCGGCCGCATCGACATCCTGCCCTGGCTGACGGCCGGGCTGGTGGCGCTCGCCGGCGCCGAGGTGCTGCCGCTCGGCTGGCACGTCATCGCGGGCGGGCTGGCGGGCGGCTTCGTCGCGCTGCTGCGCTTCCGCGACGAGGAGGCGGCGCCCGCATGAGCGCCGCCGCCTTCGCGCTCATCCTGCTGATGGCGGCCGTCACCTATGCGACGCGCATCGCCGGCGTCGCCGCCATGAGCTTCGTGACGGTGACGCCGCGCATCGCGGTGTTCCTGAAGGCCCTCACCTCCTCGGTGCTGGTCGCGATCGTCGTGCCGGCCGTCATCCATGGCGGGCGCGCGGGCTGGATCGCGGTTGCGGTCGCGGCCGCGATCGTCTTCGCCCGGCTCGGCGTCTCGGTGGCGATCGTCGGCGGCATCGCGGCCGCCGCGATCGCCCGGCAGTTCGGCCTGTAGGGCGCGGCCGACGCAACCCACCCCTGCCTTTCCTGATACGCGCGGCGCGCTACATTGCGGCTGACCCAATCGAAGCCACGAAAGGAAACGCCATGGTCCAGGTTCTCTACACCACCAAGGCGACCGCCACGGGCGGCCGCACCGGCTCGGCCGCCAGCGAGGATGGCCGCCTGAAGGTGACGCTCGACACACCGAAGGAGCTCGGCGGCGCCGGCGGCGCCGGCACCAATCCGGAGCAGCTTTTCGCGGCCGGCTATTCGGCCTGCTTCCTCGGCGCGCTGAAATTCGCGGCCGGCAAGGAAGGCGTGAAGATCCCGGACGACGCGACCGTCACGGCGACGGTCGGCATCGGCCCGCGCGAGGACGGCACGGGCTTCGGCATCACGGCGGCGCTCGCCGTCAGCATTCCGGGCCTCGACAAGGCAAAGGCCGAGGACCTCGTCCAGAAGGCGCATGTCGTGTGCCCCTATTCGGAGGCAACGCGCAAGAACCTGGACGTAAAGCTGAGCGTCGTCTGACGGGCGACGCAGCCAAGACGAGAGCCCTCAAGCAGAAAGGCGCCCCGCGGGGCGCCTTTTTCATGTCGCGGTCGCCAGCATCTGCTCGAGCAGCCGCATCGCCCTGACGCCATCCTCCGGCCCCGGCACCACGAGGTCGCCGCCGCGCGCCTTGGCGAGGAAGGCGCCGATCAGCGCGTGATAGCCCTTGTGGTCCTCGTTGGCGGCGGCCGTCAGGTTCGGCTCCCAGACCAGCGTGTCCTCGCCGTCGACGAGGCTGGCGTTCTGCTTGTCGAACTTGAAGGGCGGGTTGCGGTAGTGGCGCACCTCGTGGACGTTGCGCACCTCCACGCGCTGGTGGTCGGCCATCACCTGCCACCACTCCATCGGCGTGCCGCGCGACTGATGCGTGCCCATCACCAGCGTCGCGATGCCGCCGGTCGTGAAGCGGAAATCGACATGGAACAGCAGCTTGCCGGGCGCCAGCTCATGCCGCCGCGCCGAGAGCTGCGCGACCTCGCCCATCAGATAGGGCACGAGGTCCATGTAGTGGACGCAGTGATGCAGGTAGAAGCCCGTATAATCCGGGTCCTTGGTGAAATAGGTCGGCGCCGTCATGTACTGGCCGAGGAAGCTCGCCGGCGTGCCGAACGCCCCGTCATGGATGATGTTGGCGGCGATCCGGTTGGCGGTCGAGTAGCGCTTCATGAAGCCGAGCACGACTGGCACGCCGCGCGCCTTCGCGGCGTCGGCGATTTTTCGCGCCCCGCCGCTGTCGGGCGCCGGTGGCTTCTCGATGAAGCAGGGCCGGCCCCGTTCGATCGCCGCCAGCGCGATCTCAAGGTGCAGCGCCGGCCCGACCGCCGCGCCGACCGCGTCGAGATCGTCGCGCGCCATCAGCGCCTTCCAGTCCTTGGTGCAGTCTTTCTCGGCGACGCCGTAGCGCGAGGCGATGCGGGCGAGATGCGCGTCGTCGATGTCGCAGAGCGCCGCGACATGCACGTCGTGGCGGATGAGCTGCGGCAGCAGCATCTCGCTCGCATGAGTGCCGCAGCCGATCCAGCCGATGCGCAAGGTGCTCATGCCGCCCTCCCCTCGCCGAGATAGCGCCGCAGCAGATCGCCGCTGGCCTTGAGCGGCGCGTCCTCGTTCTCCTCCGGCGCGCGCCATTGCGCGAGCGGCACGGCGAGCCGGTGCTCGTTGCGGCGGAACGGCTCCAGCGTGATCAGTCCCTCATAGCCGACATCCGACAGCGCCCTGGCGATCCCGGCCCAGTCGACATGGCCTTTGCCGACGAAGTCGCGGTTGTTCTCGTTCGCCTGGAAATGGCAGAGGCGCTTGCCGGCCGCTCGGATCGCGTCGCCGAGATCGGCGTCTTCCATGTTCATGTGGAAGGTGTCGAGCATGAGCTGCACGCCCGGCCGGCCGACGCGGTCGACGAGATCGATGCCGTTCTCGGTCGTGATGCAGAGATCGGTCTCGAAGCGGTTGAGCGGCTCCACCCCGTGGATGACGCCCTCGCTTTCGGCCTTCTTCGCAGCCGCCTGCAAGCCGCTGACGACCGCATCGATCCGCCGCAGCCGCTCCGCCTCGGCGACCGGCGCCGGCGGCCGGCCGGCGAAGACCAGCGGCGCCCCGTAGAGCGGCCCGCCCACGATCCTTGCACCGAGCTTCACCGCCACGTCGACGCAATAGTCGAGATAGGCGAGCCCGGCCTGGCGCGGCCCCTCCTCCTTGCTGGAGAGATCGCGCTGCAGGTTGACGCGCGCCGCGAGCGCGACGCCGAGATCGTGGTCCCTGAGGGCCGCGCGCGTCTCGGCGAGGTCGAGCTCGCCCTCCTCCGGGACCAGCAGCTCGACGAAATCCATGCCCGCCGCCTTCATGCGGGCGAAGAGCTTCAGATGCTCCGGCCCGAACGGCCGGGCGTAGAACATCGAGATGATGCCGATCGGGTTCGTCATCGCCCCGCCTCCCTTTCGAAGACCGCTTCGATATAGCGGCCCGCCGCAAGGCTCGCGGCCCGCGCCGCCGGCAGCTCCTGCGACATCTGCATGAAACCGTGGATGACGCCCGGAAAGACGTCCAGACGGTAGCCGACGCCCGCGCTCGCGAGCTTCGCGGCGAGCGCCAGCGTGTCGTCGAGCAGCGGGTCGAGCCCGGCCGCGTTGAGATAGAGCGGCGGCAGGCCGCTTGGGTCGGCGCGCAGCGGCGCCGCCAGCGCCGTCGTCGCGAAGCCCTCGAGGCCTAGATAGTTGCGCCAGAACCAGTTCATCCGCTTCGAGCCGAGGCCGAAGGTGCCGTCGCCGCAGCGCGCATGGCTCGGGAGGCTGAAATCCGGCGCGAAGCAGCCGTAGAACAGCGCCGCCGTGGCCGGCACCGCGAGCCCTGAGTCGCGCCGCGCCAGCATCGCCGCATAGGCGAGGTTGGCGCCGGCGGAATCGCCGGCGAGCGCCATGCGCGTGGCCGGAACCGGCGGACCGAGGCCGCCCTCTTCGGCGAAGCGGATCGCCGCGAGCGCGTCGTCGAGCCCGGCCGGGAACGGATGCTCGGGCGCCAGCCGGTAGTCGATGCTGAGCACCGGGCAGCGGCTCGCCAGCGCCAGCCGCCGCACCGCGCCCTGATGGCTCGCGACCGCCCCGAAGGTCCAGCCGCCGCCATGCAGATGGACGATCAGCGCGTCAAGGGAATCGGGCGGCGTGAACAGCTCGGCGGGGATCGCGCCGGCCGGCCCCGGCAGCGACAGCGCCCTGACGGATGCGACCTCGGGCAAGTCGCTGTTCCAATACGCCGCGAGCGCGAGAAAGGTCGCGCGCGCCTCGCCGATCGGCATGGTCTCGTAGTCGAGCGGCGGGGCGGCGCGCAGGCGCGCGAGGATCGGCTCCATATGCGGGTCGACGGCAAGCGTCACGGGCGGGCTCCTGAAGCGTGGCGGCCCCTATCCGTACGCCGCGCAGCCGCCCCGAGCCAGCCCGTTTCGCGCGGGCTATGCTTAACGCCGCGAATGCCTCGCGGCGCGCGCGCCGGTCTCGGCGGCGGGGCGCTGGAGCGCCTGCTCGACCCGCAAGGCTTCCGCCATCAACAGCGGCACCAGCTCGCGCTGCCGCGCCTCGCCAAGCCGGTGCTCGATCGCCGCGATCGACAGCGCGCCGACGGGCCGCCCGTCCGCGCCGCGCACCGCGACCCCGATCCCCCAGGACGCCGCCATGACGAGGCCGGGATTGAGCGCGTAGCCGGCCGCCCGCGTGCGCGCCACCATGTCCCGGAGGAGCCCGGCCGAGAACAGCGGGTAGCGGCTGCCGAAGAGCGGCGCGGTCGTCGCCAGCGCCTCTTCGACCTCCGCGTCGGCCAGCGCCGCGAGCATCGCGAGCGAGCCCGCGCCGACCCCCAGCGGATGCCGGTCGCCGGCCTGCAGGACATGCGTGCGGATCGGAAACGCCCCTTCCTCGCGATGCAGGCACACCGCATAGGCGCCGCGCCGCACCGAGAGGAAGGCCGTGTCGCCCGAGACGCCCGCGAGCCGCGCCAGCGCGTCGAGCGAGAGCGCATGGATGCCGAAACGCGCATTGGCGAGCGTGCCGAGCACATAGGCCTCGGGCCCGAGCTGGTAGCGGCGGCTCGTCCCGTCCTGCTCGATCAGCCCGGAGCGCATCAGCGCCAGCAGCACCCGCCGCACCGTCGGCTTGGCGAGCCCCGCCGCCGCGACGAGCTCGGACAGCCGCGCCCCCTCGGGCCCGGCCCGGCCGACGAGTAGCAATAGCGCCACGGCTCGGTCTATGCTCTGCGTGCCGGCCGCGGCGCCGTCCTGGCCGATATCGTCGATCATGACCCGTTCCGTGTCCGCGGATCCGCCAATAGGTCCATGATATGGACCATAGAGAGATTGAAAGACACCGGTCAAGCCTCACCGCGGTCGCATCGAGCAGCGGAATACGGCTTAGCCGATAGTATGAATACGGCGGCTTGTCCTTGACAGCCGGCCCGCGATACGGGATGACGCCGCCGATAGAGAGGTCCACCTAATGGACCCGAGAGGAAGCAACGCCGCTGGTTCCGCTCGCGGGACCGCCATTCAAGGAGATGTCTCGATGGTTCTGTCCCGCCGCGCCCTGCTGGCCGCCACCTCGACCGCGCTTGTCGGAGGCGCGATCGGCGCACCGCATGTCGCCCGCGCCCAGGCGGCCGAGTTCACCTACAAATACGCCAACAACCTCCAGGACGCTCATCCGATGAACGTCCGCGCCAAGGAGATGGCCGCCAAGATCAAGGACGAGACCAAGGGCCGCGTCGAGATCCAGATCTTCCCCTCGAGCCAGCTCGGCTCCGACACCGACACGCTGAGCCAGCTCCGCTCCGGCGGCGTCGAGTTCTTCACCCTGTCGGGCCTCATCCTCTCGACCCTGGTGCCGGCCGCCTCGATCAACGGCATCGGCTTCGCGTTCCCCGACTACGCCACGGTCTGGAAGGCGATGGACGGCGATCTCGGCGCCTATGTCCGCGCCCAGATCGCCAAGGCGAACCTCGTCGCGATGGACAAGATCTGGGACAACGGCTTCCGCCAGACGACCTCCTCGCTGAAGGCGATCGAGACGCCGGCCGACCTCAAGGGGCTGAAGATCCGCGTGCCGGTCTCCCCGCTCTGGACCTCGATGTACAAGGCCTTCGAGTCGGCGCCCGCCTCGATCAACTTCAACGAGGTCTATACCTCGCTGCAGACGAAGGTCGTCGACGCCCAGGAGAACCCGCTGGCGATCGTCTCGACCGCGAAGCTGTTCGAGGTGCAGAAGTTCTGCTCGCTGACGAACCACATGTGGGACGGCTTCTGGTTCCTGGCGAACCGCCGCGCCTGGGAGCGCATCCCGGCCGACCTGCGCGAGATCGTCGCCCGGAACATCAACGAGGCGGGCGTCAAGGAGCGCGAGGACGTCGCCAAGCTGAATGCGGGCCTGCAGTCCGAGCTCGCCGGCAAGGGCATGGTCTTCAACCAGCCCGCCCCCGACGCCTTCCGCGAGAAGCTGCGCAGCGCCGGCTTCTATGCCGAGTGGAAAGGCAAATACGGCGACGAAGCCTGGGCGACGCTCGAGAAATACACCGGCAAGCTCGCCTGACACGCTGCCCGCGGGGGCGCGCCAGGCGCGCTCCCGTCTTCCCGATCCCGTCCGCGAACCACCGTCGCGACCAGTATTCCGGCATCAGGGCCAGCCGCGCGCCGTACCCATCGGGCGGCGCCGCCCCGCAAAGGACGCCGTTCATGGCCGATACGTTGACCGCGAATCTGGAAGAGATCAGCGAGAACCCGGACGCGCGGGCCGGCACGCCCTTCCTGTGGCCGCTCGAAGCCGTCGGCGCGGCGCTCCTCGTGGTGATCGTCGCCCTGCTGCTGGCCGGCGTCGTCTCGCGCTACGCCTTCTCGCTGCCGGTCGTGTGGATCGACGAGGTCGCCTCGCTCTGCTTCCTGTGGCTCGCGATGATCGGGTCGGTGATCGCCATCGACCGCAACGAGCATCTGCGCCTCACCCTGTTCCTCAAGATGATGCCGGAGCGCCTGCAGCGCTTCGTCGGCACCTTCGCGCCGCTGGTCATCGCGGCCTTCCTCGTCGGGCTGACCTATCCGGCCTACGAATACGCGGCCGACGAGCGCTTCATCACCACCGCGGCGCTGAACATCCCGAACTCGTTCCGCGCCTCGGCCCTGCCCTTCGGCATGGTCGCGATGCTGGCGCTGGTGCTCTTCCACGTGATCCGCCCGACGCGGCTCGGCGCCAGCGCGCTGCCGATCTCGATCCTCGCGACGGTCGCGGTCGGCGGCTTCGCGGCGGCGCGCTACCATCTGTTCGAATCGCTCCAGCTCACGGTCCTCGCCCAATGGGGCTTCGCCGCCGCGGCGGCCGCCTGCGCGCTCGCCGCGATCGCGCTCTACCGGTCGGGCCGCGCCGCCGATCTCGGCGACATCGCGCTCTCGCTGGCCCTCATCCTCGCCGGCGTCATCGCGCTCTGGCTGCTCTCGCCGATGCTCGTGAAGCTCGGCGTCGCCAAGATCGTGTTCTTCCTCGTCGTGCTGGTCGCGCTCTGCCTCGTCATGGGCACGCCGATCGCCTTCTGCTTCGGCGTCGGCACGCTCGCCTATCTCGCCTTCGCGACGACGACGCCGACCAGCGTCGTGATCGGCCGCATGGACGAGGGCATGTCGGCGATCATCCTGATCTCGGTGCCGATCTTCGTGCTGCTCGGCTGCGTGCTCGACGCCACCGGCATGGGCAAGGCGATCGTCGACTTCCTCGCCTCCCTGCTCGGCCATGTGAAGGCCGGCATGTCCTATGTGCTGCTCGGCTCGCTGTTCATCGTCTCGGGCATCTCCGGCTCCAAGGTCTCCGACATGGCGACCGTCGCGCCGGCTCTGTTCCCCGAGATGAAGCGGCGCGGCCAGAAGCCCCGCGAGATGATCGCGCTCCTCGCGACCGGGGCCGCGATGGCCGACACGGTGCCGCCGAGCATCGTGCTGATCGTGCTCGGCTCGGTCGCCAGCGTGTCGATCGCGGGCCTCTTCACGAGCGGCTTCACGGTCGCGATGGTGCTGCTCGCCATGCTCGCCATCCTCGCCCGCTGGAAGGCCCGCAACGAGGGCATGCAGGGCGTCGCGCGGCCGACGCTGAGCCTGATCGGCCGGACCGCCATCGTCGCGACCCCGGCCCTGATCCTGCCTTTCATCATCCGCTACACGGTGGCGGAAGGCGTCGCGACCGCGACCGAGGTCTCGACGATCGCGGTGCTCTACGCGATGGTCATCGGCATCGTGCTCTATGGCGGCATCAGCCTGCGCCGGATCTACGGCATGCTGGTCGAGACCGCCGCCATGACGGGCTCGATCCTGCTGATCCTCGGCACCGCCTCGGCGATGGCCTGGGCGATCACCGGCGCGGGCGTCGCGCAAGCGCTCGCCAACCTGATGATCGGCATGCCGGGCGGCTGGCTCGCCTTCCTCGCCATCACCATCGTGGTCTTCCTGATCCTCGGCTGCGTCCTGGAGGGCCTGCCCGCCATCGTGCTGATGGCGCCGCTGATGTTCCCGATCGCCAAGCAGCTCGGCATCAACGACATTCACTATTCGATGGTGGTGGTCTGCGCGATGAATATCGGCCTGATGACGCCGCCGATCGGCATCGGCTTCTACCTCGCCTGCAAGATCGGCGGCGTGTCGCCCGACGACGCGATCGGCGCCATCTGGCCTTATCTGATCGCGCTGATGGTCGGCCTCGTCATCATCGCGCTCGTTCCTTGGGTTTCACTGGTCTTCATCTGATCTGCGGGGACGCGCCGCGCGTCCTCGTTCTTTGCGACGATCCATTCGGAGGGAATTGCATGGCACGCGCAAGCATCGTGGGCTGGGCCCATACGAATTTCGGCAAGCTGGAAGATCCCGATGTCGAGACACTGATGGCCCGCGTCTCCGGCAAGGCGCTGGAGCATGCCGGCGTCGGGGCCGAGGATGTCGACGGCATCTATGTCGGCGTCATGAACAACGGCTTCTCCAAGCAGGGCTTCGAGGCGGCCCAGGTGGCGCTGAACCAGCCGGGCCTCGCCCACACCCCCTCCACACGCCTGGAGAACGCCTGCGCGACCGGCTCGGCCGCGCTCTATAACGCGCTCGACTTCGTCGAGAGCGGGCGCGGCCGCATCGCCCTCGTGGTCGGCGCCGAGAAGATGACCGCGACCCCGCTCGCCGAGACGAGCGACATCCTCCTGACCGCCTCCTACCGCAAGGAGGAGGCCGACATCCAGGGCGGCTTCGCGGGCGTCTTCGGCCGCATCGCGCAGAACTATTTCCAGCGCTACGGCGACCGCAGCGAGGAGCTGGCCCGCATCGCCGCCAAGAACCACCGGAACGGCGTCGCCAACCCCTACGCGCAGATGCGCAAGGATTTCGGCTTCGAGTTCTGCAACACGGTCTCGGACAAGAACCCCTATGTCGCGGCGCCGCTCCGGCGCACCGACTGCTCGCTGATCTCGGACGGCGCCGCCGCGATCGTGGTCGCCGACGAGGAGACGGCCGAGCGGCTGCAGCGCTCCATCGTCTTCAAGGCGCGCCAGCACGCCAACGACATATTGCCGCTGTCGCGCCGCGACCCGACCGCCTTCGCGGGTGCCCGCCGGGCCTGGGACCAGGCCAAGGCGCAGGCCGGCGTCACGCTCGACGACCTCGACTTCGTCGAGACGCATGACTGCTTCACCATCGCGGAGCTGATCGAATACGAGGCGATGGGCCTGGCAAGCCCCGGCGAGGGCTACAGGATAGTGCGCGAAGGGATCACCGAGAAGGACGGCAAGCTGCCCGTCAACGTCTCGGGGGGCCTGAAATCGAAGGGCCACCCGATCGGCGCGACCGGCGTCTCGATGCATATCATGGCGGTGCTCCAGCTCATGAACGAGGCCGGCGACATGCAGTTGCCGAAGGCCAAGCTTGGCGGCGTCTTCAACATGGGCGGCGCGGCGGTCGCCAACTACGTCTCGATCCTGGAGCGGGCGAAGTGAGCATGGATGCGCCGGCGCCGAAGGGCGGCGTCGCCCCCTGCACGAAGCGGGTGATGAACCTGGCGCATTTCCTGCGCCAGGCGGCCCGCCGCCACGGCGGCGAGACCGGCTTCGTCTGGGGCGAGAAGAGCTGGACCTGGCGCGAGATGGACGCCCGCGCCGACGCGATGGCGGCGGCGCTCGCGGCGGCCGGCGTGACCAAGGGCGACCGCGTGCTGGTGCAGTCGAAGAACTGCAACCAGATGTTCGAATCGATGTTCGCCTGCTTCCGGGTCGGCGCCGTCTGGGTGCCGACCAATTTCCGCCAGACGCCCGCCGAGGTCGCCTATCTCGGCGAGGCGAGCGGCGCGAGCGCGATGATCTGCCACGCCGACTTCCCCGA
>JBDHTH010000024.1:0-13087 GCA_039808545.1 Phreatobacteraceae bacterium
GGATAGTCGTATTCCTGTGCGAGAACCGGCCGCACGAAGGTCGCGAGATAGGTGCGCTGGCGCTCCGCGACAATGCGTGCCCGCTCCACATTGGCGGCCGCAGTGGCGTATTGCTTCTCGGCGATCTGGCGCTCGATCTCGAGCTCGTCATAGCGCGTCATCACGGCTGCGACCGTGTTGGGGTTGCTGCTGCTCGCGTCCGTGAGGCGCGCATTGAGCGTGGTGATCTGCTCGCGCGTCGCCTGCCGGCGCGCTTCCAGCACCGTGATCTGAGGCGCCGTCGGGCTCAGCGTGCGCTTGGCTGTGGCGATTTCCTGGTCGAGCTTCGTCAGCTCCTCCTGCAGGCTGGTGATCAGCTTGTTGATGCCTTCGGCCGTCTTGGCCGGGTCGATGACCCCCTCGGCGTTGCGCAGGCTCTGCAACGCGGCGCGGGCGCGCCGCAGGCGCTGCTCGGCGCGCGTCAGCTCCGCCTGGCTCTGCGCGATGGCATCGAGGCGGGAGCGCTCGCCGAGCTCATTGGCGAGCTTCTCGCTGAGCGAGACGATCGCCTGAGCGATCTTGAGCGAATCCTCGGGCGAGAAGGCCCAGACCTGGATCGTGATGATGCCGGAGGGCGATTCGATCGCGGTCGAGAGATGCCGCCGCCAATAGCGCTCCAGCCGTTCGATCGAACGGTCGCTGCGAAAGCGCGAGATCCAGTCGATCCGGTCGCTGCCGTAGAGCGCGCGCAGGTCGATCTCCTTCTCCAGCGCCTCCACCATCGCGCGGCTCGCGACATAATCCGCGATGATGAGCGAATCCTGAACCTCCGCCAGTGCCGGCAGGCCCGAAAGGTCGCCGAGCGCATCCGGCGCCGTGCGCGCCGCCGAACGGACCGAGAAGCGGGCCTCCGTGACGTACTGGCTGGAGGCGAGAATCGAGAAATAGAGGATCGAAAGCAGGGTCGGCACGACCGCGATGCCGAGAAACGTCCAGATGAGCGGGAGCTGCGCCGCCATCTGCACGCCTTCGCGGCGCCAGAAGGCGAGCCTCGGCTGGAGCCGGGACGCGGTTTGCCGCAGCCGCGCCTGCCGCGACTGGCGTCTCAGCGCGTCCTTCAGCCGGCGATTATTCTCCAGGAGCGACGCCGCGGAACGGGTCAGCTCCGTCGAAGGCGGTCGCAGGGGCGCTGCGGTATCGTTCAAGCCCTAACCCTTCTGACTAGCCTGCGAAAATACCGGCCGATGCGGCGAATATGAGGCATGCGGGCCGCCCCGATCCCGCTGCGGCGCAGCCGGACGCGCCGCCATACGTGCCGTCTTCCTGACCCGTCCCTGTTAGCGCCAAGCCGTCCGAAACGCCAGTTCGCGGCCTCGTACTGCCCGGAAGCCGTAGTTTCCGCTTCCAGACCGCGGCATATTGCATCGCATCGCAACATCGCTATCACGGCTGCGCATGATCGAGGACCCGCGTCTTTTTCGACAGCCGATACTGACCGGATCTTGCGCACTACGTTCTGCCGATACGGTTTCGAATTGCGGGAACGCCCTGGAAGGTAGCCCGGCTGACCGTTTCGCATCGGTTTCGATGCCGGCAAGAGGTTGACGCGCCGCGGAGGCACAAGGCCTTCCGGCGCCCGCTCCGATCCCCAACTCACCGCGAAGGCGGTCGGCCGGTCTTGCGGACGACCTTCTTCAACTGCTGGCTCATGAAGGTGCTGTGAACGGCTTGCAGGAGCGGCCGCGGCTTGCCGAGCAGGTAGCCTTGCGCCTCCGTGCAGCCTGCCTGATTGACGGCGTCGAGCTGCGCCACGGTCTCGATGCCCTCGGCCGTGGTCGTCATGCCGAGCTCGGCCGCCAGCGCGGCGATGGCGGTGACGATGGCGGCGCTGTCTGGGCGGACCGTCATGTCGCGCACGAAGGAGCGGTCGATCTTCACCTTGTCGAGCGGGAAGAGCCGAAGATGGCTCAGGCTCGAAAAGCCGGTGCCGAAATCGTCGAGCACGATGCGGACGCCGAGCGCCTTCAAGCCGTTCAGCACGCCGAGATTGCGGTTGTCGCTCGCGAACAGCGCGGTCTCGGTGATTTCCAGCTCGAGCCGGTGGGGATCGAGCCCGGTCTCCTCCAGGATGTCGCGCACGGTCGCGACCGTGTCGCCGAAGGTGAGCTGCACCGGCGACAGGTTGATGGCGATCCGCGGCGCGCCCGGCAGTTGCGCCGCGTCCGTGCAGGCCTGGCGCAGGACCCATGTGCCGATCTCGACGATCAGCCGGCTCTCCTCCGCCAGCGGGATGAATTCGTCCGGGCCGACGAGGCCGCGCTCCGGATGCTGCCAGCGCAGCAGGGCTTCGAAGCCGCAAAGCTGCTGAGATTCCAGATCGTAGATCGGCTGATACGCCAGCTCGAACTGGTGTTCGGCGACGGCGCGCAGCAGGTCCGCCTCCATGGTGATGCGCTCGCGCAGCCGCTTGTCCATCTCGACCGTGAAGACGCAGAACGTGCCACGTCCCCGCGCCTTGGCCTGGTAGAGGGCGAGATCCGCCTGCTTCAGCAGGATGTCGGGGTCGGCGCCGGGGCTTTCCGGGATCGCGATGCCGACGCTCGTCGACGCGATGATCGTCCGGCCCTCGATGACATAGGGCTGGCTGAGAACGTCGATGATCCGGGCGGTCAGCGTCTCCGCCTCGCGCGCCTGCGCCTGCCCGACGCAGAGAACCGCGAACTCGTCCCCGCCCAGGCGGGCGACGCAATCGGTGTTGCGCACGCAGCCCGCCAGGCGCTCCGCCACCATGCGCAGCAGCAGATCCCCCACGGGGTGGCCGAGCGTGTCGTTGACGTCCTTGAACCGGTCGAGGTCGAGAAACAGCAGGGCGAGCGGCGCCCGCGTCCCGTCCGCGGTCCGCAGCGCCTTGGCGATCTGGTCGCGGAACGCGAAGCGGTTCTGCAGCCCGGTCAGGTCGTCGTGATGGGCGAGGAAGCGAATGCGGCTTTCCTGTTCGACGAGCGCCGCATTCTGCCGCTGCGCCTCTTCGGCCGCCGCGTTGGCGCGCGCATTGGCGGCGGCCAGGTCGGCATGGGCGGCCTTGAGCGCGGTGATGTCGGTGCGGATGCCGACGATGCCGCCATAGGCGGTCCGCCGCTCGGTGATCAGCAGCCAGCGGCCGTCCGGCAGCAGGCGCTCGATCGCGCCGCTGCCCTGCCTGTGCCAATCGACGATATCCCGCACGAACTCCTCGAGATCGCCGGTCGCCTGCGGATATTGGCCGCGCTGCGCGCCGCCGCGGATGATATCCTCGAAGCGCGCCCCGACCTTCATCAAGGGCGCGCTGAGGGCATAGAGCTCCTTGTAGCGCCGGTTGCAGGTCACCAGCCGATCGTCCTCGTCCCACATCACGAAGCCGTCGGACATCGCCTCGATCGCGTTTTCGAGGACGGCGGCGGCCCGCGCCCGCTCGGCGCCAACGCGCTCGTGCTGGCGGATGGCCAGCAGGGTCGCGGCCGCGAAGCCCGCGATGAGCAGCGCCGCAAGCGAAGCCGCCAGGATCGTCCTGTCGCGATCCTTGCGCCAGTCCGCGAGCACGATGGTGCCGCTCACGGCCAGAACCACCCGGATATCGCCATAGAGCGAGGCTCGCACGACATTCAGGCTGCCGGCGTCGTCGCTCCCGTCGGCGACCAGAAACGCCGTGCCGTCCGCCGGCCGCTCGCGCTGCGCCGGCTCCCGAAATTGCCCCATCAGGAGCTCGTCATGCGGAAGGGACGCGACGCGCTGGCCGTTGGCGCGCTCCAGGAATATGCGCGCCCCGGGGCTGATGCTCGTCTCGGCCACCAGCTTCATCAGCGTGTAGAGTGGCATTTCGGCGACCGGCACGATGCCTTCCCAGCTCGGCACGGTGCGCGCGACATAGAGCGACCAGTCGCCCGTGATGGTGTTGCGGAACGGACCGATCAGGCGCGTCGGAATCGGCCCCGTTCCCGCGACATCCGCCGGCAGGGCCGGGCGGGCGCTCCGCGATCGCGCCGAGGCGACGATGTCGCCGCCCGGAGCGACGAGCAGGAGATCGCGAACCGCCATCGTCTGAAAGTTCAGGCCGCGGAGCAGCCGGCTCGCAGGCTCGGACTCGGAGGGGGCGATCTTCGCCGCGTCGAACAGCGGCGCGAGGCCCGCCAGCGTGCTGTCGACCTGGAGCAACTGCCGATTGAGCGCGTTCTCCACCGCAACGGCGGAGCGCTCCAGCGACTGCTCGGCCGTCCGCCACGTTGCCTGCTCGGTGCGCCGGACGAGATCGGCCGTCCCGGCGGCCAGCACCGCCAGGATCACCGCCGTACCGGCGCCCACCATCAGTTCAAGGCGGCTGATCATTGGTCGTCGTCGCGGTGATGAGGCCCGTCACGGCGTCTTGGCCTCCGTCGGATGGAGGGGCTTGAGATAGGTGTTCCAGGATTGCACGCAGTCCTGGCCGCAGCGCTCGAACCAGCGCGGCAGCACGACGTCCAGCAGCAGGCGGCGGCGACGCGCCTCGTCTGCCGGCGAGGTCTGCACGATCGTCATCGGCGGCGCAGGCTTGCCGGAGCACGCGGCCGTTCCGCCGTTGCAGGCCAGCCCCCGCAGCGTGTCCGATTCGGTCTGCGACCAGATCCGCTCCTCGAGCCGGCTCACGCCTTGGCTGACGATGTTGCGCACCTCCACGGGCAGCGCTGTCCAATAGGCTCTGTTGGCGCCGAACACCGACACGCCCCAGCTCAGCGCCATGGCATGGACATGCGACGTGACGCTCGGGAGCCCGATCTCGTAGCCGCTCAGCGTTCCGGTTATGGCGCAGTCGACGACCCCGTCGCGCAAATTGGTCACGATTTCGGCGAAGGGCAGGATCACCGGCACGGCCCCGAGCGCCGTCATCAGCTCCGACTGCGCGACCGAGGAGGTGCGTATCCGGCGCCCGCCGAGATCGTCGAGGCCGGTGAAGGGCTTGGCGCAGAACAGGACCTGCGCCGGATAGGCGTAGACGCCGAGAAGCTCGATATCGTAGCGGTCCCGCAGCACGGTCCGGAGATGGTCCCGGAAGCCCGCGACGGTCCGGCGCAGCGTCGCCACGTCCGGGTTCAGCGCCGGCAGGTCGACGGCGCTCAGCTCCGGCTCCTCCCCGGCGATGATGCTCAGCAGGATCGTGCCGAACGAAACCACGCCGAGCCGCATGAGCTGGAGCATTTCCTGCTGCCGCAGCCCTCCGGCGTCGAGCGGCCGGATCGTCGCGCTGATCCGCCCTTTCGACAGGGTGTCGATCTCCGACAGCCAGAAAGGCTGCTCGATCTTCTCGTACTGCGTCACCCCGGCCAGTCCGCCGATGATCTGCAGCTCGATCGGCTCTTCGGCGCGCGTCCGGGCGGACGTGACGCAGCCCAGCAAGGCGAGGATGGCGACGGCGAACGCAAATCGGGCTCGCTTGCTCATGCCTCGTATCCTTTGTCAGGCTCCGCTCGGATGACGATAATGTGTCATGGGGATTAACGGATTTCACCGCGGCTTGCCCCAAAGAGCGTTCGGCATGCCCCGGCCGGGAGCAGGGTCGAATTGCGCCGAAGCCGGGCCCGGCCGCGTCGAGCCCTATCGGTCCGTGGCGAGGCCGCGGCAGATCAGGCGCACCATGCCCTCGATCTGGCGGTCGAGCTCGCGGCGTGGCACGGCGATCAGCTTCTCCTCGAGGCCGATCGCGACGACGCCGTGCACGGCCGAGAACAAGGTTCTGCTCAGCAGGCCGCGCTCCACCTCGCTCCGGTCCGGCACCAGGACGCTCAGCGGCTCGAGAATGTGCCGGAACATCGCCATTTGTTCCGAGACGATCCAATCCGGCACCGGGGCGCCCTCGGCCATCCGGTGCTCGAACAGAACGCGCCAGAGCTGCAGATTGTCGCGCGCGAAGGTCGAGTAGGCGAGCGCGACCATGACGAGGGCATCCGCGGCCTCTTCCGGCGATGACGGCGCCTGCGGGGCCGCCGCGCGCAGCGCCGCATCGAGACGCGCGAGCGTGCGCGAGCCGACCCGCAGGACGAGCTCGTCCATGTCCTGGACGAGATTGTAGATCGCCCCGACCGCGCAGCCGATCTCCTGCGCCAGCTCGCGCGCCTTCAATCCGTCGAGGCCCTTGCGCGCGATGGCGCGCTCCGCCGCGTCGATCAATTGCGCGCGCTGCTTCTCCCGCCGTTCCGCCGTCGCGGTGACGGCCTTGCGCTCTTCGCCCTTCGTTTTGTGAACCATGTTCAAATTTTCTCTTGAACGATGTTCATGATTGCGCTACTCATGTGCTGTGAACGATGTTCATATCAGGGAGACGCCAATGTTCAAGATGTTTCTCACCTTCATGCGCGGCAGCGCTGCGATCGCCGAGGAGCGCTTTGCCGATCGCAACGCGCTTTTGATCCTCGACCAGCAGATGCGCGACGCCGTCAACGCCTTCGAGCGCGCCAAGAAGGCGCTCGCGGTCGCGATCGCGCAGGATCGGCAGGAAACCGACCGCCTTGCGGCCGCCGCCACCCGCATCGCCGATCTGGAGGGGCGCGTCGCCGCAGCTCTGGCGGCCGGCGACGAGGCGCTGGCTCGCGAAGGCGCCGAGGCGATCGCGGCGCTGGAGGCCGACCGCGACGCCGCGACGAGCGCGCAGGCGCTTTTCGCCGCCGAGATCGTCCGCCTGCGCCGCCATGTCGGCCAGGCGCAGGCGCGTATTGCCGAGCTCGACCGCGGCCGGCGCCTCGCGCGCGCCTCGGAGGCGGTGCGGCAGATGCGGCAGGGCCGCGTCGAAGCCGGTCCCGCCCATGAATCGACCCTGGCCGAAGCCGAGCAGACGCTGAAGCGGCTGCGCGAACGTCAGCTCGATGCCGAGGCGGCCGAGGTCGCGCTCGACGAGCTCGACGGTGCGGCGGCCGCCTCCGTGACCGAAAAGCTGGCGGCCAAGGGCTTCGGACCGCGGCTGCGGACGACCGCGGACGACGTGCTGGAGCGTCTGCGCCCGCGCGCACCCGCCTCGGCCAGCTGATTCATCCGCAAGCCTCATGTCATCGGGAAGGAGCGCAATCATGAACCAGAATTCGCAACCCCACAGCGGCGCTTGGGTGAGCTTCACCTACGCTGCCTTCTTCGCCGCCGCCGCGATGGTCGCTGCCGGCATCCTGTTCCTGCCCCTCGACTGGTGGGCCAAGGGCTATCTCGGCATGGGCTGCGTCATGCTGGTCCAGTCCTGCATCACCATGACCAAGACGGTGCGCGACATGCACGAGGCGGGCAAGCTGATGAACCGCATCGAGGATGCCCGCACCGAGCGGCTGCTGATGGATGCCGGCAAGCCGGCGCTGTGAGGCGCCTTCGCCGGGTAAGTTTCCCTTAACCGCAAATTCGCATCGCTCCTGCAAATCGATCTTTGCGTGCAGCGAGCGATGCGAACGTCCCATCGAATGGTTGGTCGCCGCTTGTCGGTCGATCCTAAATTCGGTATCTAAAATACCGAATTAAAGCCGGCCTGGAATTTTCGGATCGATGCGTCTGACCGTTCATACCGATCATGCCTTGCGCCTGCTGATGCTGCTGGCGATGGAGCCGGAGGCGCGTCATACCGTCGATGACGCGGCGCGGCGCTACGGCATCTCGGCCCACCATCTCGTCAAGATCTCGCAGACCCTGGCGCGGGCCGGCTTCGTCGAAAGCCTGCGCGGCCGTGCCGGCGGGCTCCGCCTCGCCAAGCCCGCGGGAGCGATCAATCTCGGTGCCGTGGTGCGCGCCACGGAGGATAATTTCGACCTGGTCGAATGCTTCGACCGCGCCGCCGGCCGCTGCGTGATCGCGCCGGCCTGCGGGCTGCGCGGGCCGCTCGAGAAGGCGCTGGCGGCCTTCCTGGCGGTGCTCGATGGCTATTCGCTGGCCGATCTCGTCGCGCAGCCGGCCTTCGCCGGCCGCATGCGGCAATTGCTCATGCTCAGCGAGAGCCGGCCGGCATGAGCGAGGAACGACGGGAGATCCTGGAGCGCCGCGCCGCGATCACCGCGACGATCATGGCCGAGACCGGCATCGACGAGGCGATGATCGAACGCCTGGTGCGCGGCTTCTACGGCCGGGTTCAGACCGATCCCGTGCTCGCGCCGGTCTTCGCGCGGATCACCGATTGGGAGACGCATCTTCAGCGCATGTTCGCGTTCTGGTCGTCGGTGGTGCTGCTGAGCGGCCGCTATGGCGGCCAGCCGATGCAGAAGCACCAGCCGCTGCCGGTCGACGGCCGGCATTTCGATCGCTGGCTCGCGCTGTTCGAGGCGACGGCCCGCGACCTCTGCCCGCCGCCCGCCGCCGCGCTCTTCGTCGAGCGCGCCCGGCGGATCGCCGAGAGCCTCGAGCTCGGCATCGCGGGCGCGAACGGCATCCTGCTGCGCAAGGGCGAGCGCCTGAGCCGTCCGGATCTGGTGGTGCCGTCGTTATGACGGCGCGCGGTGATTGACCTCGGCGACCGGCACCTGCTGGCCCCGGATCAGGTTGAGAATGGCGCAGAAGCGATCCACGCCCTTGGCGACGTCCGCGATCTGATCGGCCGTGGCCGGCGAGACGACATCGATGCGGTAGCGGAAGTTATGCGGCGGCACCGGGATGTCCTCGAAGCCCGGATGGCCGCCGCGCGGATCGAAATCGGCCTCCACCTCGACGCTCAGCGACTCCACCGGCACGTTGCGCGCCGCCGATTCGATCAGGAACGAATGGTTGATGCAGGAGGCGAGCACGCCGAGCTGCAATTCCGGCGAGCTCGGCCCGAGGTCGTAGCCCGCGAAACCCGGCGGGGAATCGGTGATCACCTGATGCTCGCGAACGCGGATGCGGCGGATGCCGCTGCGGCCCTCGGCGGTGGCGCTTGCCTTCAGCTTCTGCGGCGGCAGCTCGCCGGCCGCGATCTTGGCGTCGCGCGCCGCCAGCGCTTGGCGCTTCTGGGCGAGGAATTCGTTGAGGCTCGACATGGGCAGCTCCCTGGTGGAGCCGCGATCCTAGATCACGCGGCGCGCCGATCGAACCCATCCGGACGCAGGGCAGGGATCAGTTCCGGCAGGAAGCCCGATCCTAGCCGGCCGGCCTTGCGGCGCCATGCGTGAGATAAGCCATCACCATGTCGACGATATGCCGCTTGCGGCGCTCGATCTCGTCCGGATCGCCGAGCTTGCGGTCGAAGATCAGCGACAGCGTATGCCGGTTCGACATGTAGAAATAGCCGAGCGCCGAGATCGAGATGTAGAGCTCGACCGGGTCGACGCCCTTGCGGAAGACGCCGCTCTCCTCGCCCTGCTTCAGCAGCATCTCGATGGCGCTCCGCAGCGGGTTGTAGAGCGCGCGGATCACCGTCGACTTGCCGAGATGCTTGCCGCGATGCAGGTTCTCGGTGTTCAGCATGACGAGCACCTCCGGCTCCTCGACGAAGGTCTTGAAGGTCGTCTCGCACAGCCGCCGCATGCCCTCGATCGGGCCGAGCCCGGCGAGCGTCAGGTCGCTCTGCCGCCGCCGGAGCGTCTCGTAGGTGCGCTCGAGCACGCGGATATACAGGTCCTCCTTGTCGCGGAAATGGTGGTAGACGAGGTTCTTGCTGACCTTGGCGCGCTTGACGATCTCGTCGACCCGCGCGCCGTCATAGCCCTTGCGCGCGAATTCCGCATGGGCGGCCGCGAGGATCTTCTCCTGCGTGTGGACCGGATCGCGGCGGCGCACCATCGGCGCCTTGCGGTTCGCCTCGGCGGAGCGGCCGCCTTTTGCTGCGGGCCGTGCGGCTTCGCCAGTCTCCGTCGGCCCGCCACCGGTTTGCGTCATGGTTCCCCGTCTCGCCTCACCCGGCCGCACGCAGCCCCTGCGCGGGCCTCCTCGGCTCCACATAGGGGATGCAGCGCTCGATGGAAATGCGGGTGACCTCCGCGCCGTCGCGCAGCCACCAGTCGAGCTTGGAGAAGATCTCGATCTCGAACGGCCCGTCATAGCCGATCTCGTCGAGAACCGCCCGGTAGCGCGCGATGTCGATGACCCCGTCGCCGACCATGCCGCGATCCTGGTAGACGTCACGCGTCGGCACCAGCCAGTCGCAGAGATGGAAGGTCAGGACCTTGTCCGGCCCGGCCTTGCGCAGGCCGGCCTCGAAGTCGGGGTCCCACCAGCAATGATAGAGATCCGCGACGATGCCGGTGCCCGCGCCGAGCCTCTCGCAGAGATCGAGGCACTGCGCAAAGGTGTTGAGGCAGGAGCGGTCGCCCGCATACATCGGATGCAGCGGCTCCAGGCCGATCGCGACGCCGGCGGCGCGCGCATGCGGCAGCAGCGCCGCGAGCGCCTCCGCGACGCGGCCGCGCGCGGTCCGCAAGTCC
The DNA here is from genome assembly GCA_039808545.1 of Phreatobacteraceae bacterium. GTDB lineage: Bacteria > Pseudomonadota > Alphaproteobacteria > Rhizobiales > JBDHTH01 > JBDHTH01. The sequence continues at coordinate 10,347 of JBDHTH010000024.1, forward strand.
CGCTCGCCCTCGGCGAGGCCGCCCGGCACGACGACCAGCGTCTTCGCGCCGATCGCGGCCGCCGCGTCGATGCGCCGGCGGTTCTCGTCGAGCGCGGCCTGGTAGCGCCGGCTATCGGTCTCGTTGACCCAGGCCGAGGTGCAAAGGCAGGGCACGAACAGCCCGGCGTCGCGGATCATCCGCGCGCCCGCCGCGATGCCGGCCGCTTCGAGGTAGTCCATCCAGACGCCGATGCCGCCGACGCCGTGCCGGGCATAGCCATCGACGGCCTCCTTCAGCGCCCAGGCCTTCGTCGTGATCTGGTTGATCGCGAAGCGCGACAGGTCCGCCATCACGTCCTCCTCAGCTCGCGAGTTTCTTCGGCGCCCGCAGCCGCTCGGTCGCGGCGCGGTCGATGCGGCCCGCCTCGATCGCGACCCCGTAATTCTCGCGCGCGAAGCCGGGCGTGATCTTGCCGTCGACCACGTCCTCCAGCACAGCCTCGGCGGGCCGGTCGAGCGGATCGCCGTAGCCGCCGCCACCCGCCTGCTCGTGGCGCACCACGTCGCCCCTGCGGACGGTGCGCGTCACCTTGGAGCCGAGCAGGTCGAAATCTTCGCCGTTCCACAGCAGGTTGCGCGAGGCCGCGCCGGGTGCGCCGCCGAAGAGGCCGTAGGGCCGGTTCTCGTAGCGATCGGCGCGAAGCTGCAGCACTGCCTCCTCGGCGAGCAGCCGGTACTGGCGCACGCAGCCGAGGCCGCCGCGCTGGCGCCCCGCGCCGCCGGAATCGGGACGATACGCGTATTCCTCCACAAGGATCGGATAGGAAGCCTCGAGGATCTCGACCGGCATGTTCGACATGTTCTGCGACGGGTTGGTCACGCCGTCGATGCCGTCGCGATGGGCGCGGCCGCCCCAGGCGCCGTTGATCATGTCGACGAGGATGAAGGGCTCCTTCGTCTCCTGGTCGTAGCCGCCGAGGCAGACGACCGTGTTGCCGCCTTCGCCCGCCGCCATCACGCGCTCCGGCACGATCTCTGCCAGCGCGCCCATTACGGTGTCGACGACGCGGTAGCCGGTCAGCGCCCGCGCCGCGACCGGGGCCGGCGATGTCGGGTTGAGCAGGCTGCCGAGCGGCGCCTTGATGTCGATGCAGCGATAGACGCCGGCATTGTTCGGCACGTCCTTGTCGAGCGCGCAGCGCACCGCGAGATAGGTCGCCGACTTGACGAAGGAGAGCGTCGAGTTGATCGCGCCGCGCACCTGCGGCGAGGAGCCGGCGAAATCGACCGTCAGATGATCGCCCTTAACCGTCACCGCCACCTTGATCGGGATCGGCGCGGGATCGAAGCCGTCGCCGTCGATATAGTCGGTGAAGCGGTAGGTGCCGTCCGGCCAGGCCGCGATGCCGCGCCGCGTCATCCGCTCGGCATAGTCGAGGATCTCGTCGACGAAGACGCGGATCGCGTCCGCGCCGTATTTCTCGACGAGGCGCAGCAGCTCGCGCTCGCCGAGCGCGCAGGTCGCGAGCTGCGCTTCGAGGTCTCCGATGACGAGGTCGGGCAGGCGGACATTCTTCGCGATGATGTCGAAGAGCGTCTTGTTCGGCCGGCCAGCCTCGAACAGCTTCAGCGGCGGGATTCGCAATCCCTCCTGGAAGATCTCGGTGGAATCGCTGGCGTTCGAGCCCGGCACGCGGCCGCCGACGTCGCAATGGTGGCAGATCACCACCGAAAAGGCGAGCAATTCGCCGCCGGCATAGATCGGCTTGAACATGAAGATGTCGGGCAGGTGCATGCCGCCGTCGTAAGGGTCGTTGAGGATCACCACGTCGCCCGGCGCGAGGCTGTCGCCATAATGGCGCTGCACCGCCTCCATCGCCTCCGGCACGGCGCCGAGATGCAGCGCGACGGTCTTGGCCTGCGACAGGATGCGGCCCTTCGCGTCGCACATGGTGACCGAGTAGTCGAGCACGTCGCGCACGATCGGCGAGCGCGCGGTGCGCATCACCGTGTAGGCCATGTCGTCGACGATCGAGTCGAAGGCGCTCTTGAGGACCGCGAAGGTGATCGGATCGGTGGAGGTGGTCATGACTGCTGGGCCTTTCCGGACGCCGCCATCGTGATCAGGAGATTGCCGCGCGCATCGATCTCGCCCGTCGCGTCGGGCGGGATGACCACGGTGCTGTCGGTCCCTTCCAGGATCGCCGGACCATGCACGGTGCCGCGCGCGCTGCGGCGGTCGAGGACGGCGGCGGCGAGGCGCCCGAAACTCGGCCCGAAATAGACCTCGCGGCGGCCGATTGCGGCCTCCCCCGCCGCCGGCATCGCGACATCGCCGAAATCGACGCGCGTTGCGCGCAGCGCCCGCGCGATCAGCCGGACGCTGACCGTCTCGACGCCGTCGGTCGAGGAATAGCTGTAGATCGCCCGGTAGGCGGCGAGGAATTTCTCACGCAGCGCTTCCGGCTCGACCGCGCCCTCATGCGGCACGCTGAGCGTCGTCTCCTGGCCGCGAAAGCGCATGTCGATCTCGGTCACGAAATGCATTGCCTCCGGGGGGACGCCTTCCGCCGCCATCAGCGCGGCGGCCTCGGCGCGCATTTCGTCGACCAGCGCCGCGACGCGCGCCGGGTCGATATCCTGCAGCCGGCCGCCGAGCGGGCGGATGAAATAGCGCTCGATATCGCCCGCCAGCATGCCCATGGCGGTGAACACGCCGGGCGAGGCCGGCACCAGGATGCGCGGGATCGAGAGGAGGCG
>JBDHTH010000025.1:0-12949 GCA_039808545.1 Phreatobacteraceae bacterium
TCGGCGCGCGAATTGAAGGCGCGGCTGGAGCGGCGCGCCGAGGATGCGCCGGCCGTGATCGCCCGGCGCCTCGCCAATGCGCGCGTCGAGATCGGCCATTGGCGCGAATACGACTACGTGCTGATCAATGACGACCTCGACCGCTGCTTCCGCGACGTCGAGGCGATCCTGACGGCGGCGCGGCTGAAGCGCGAGCGCCGCCCGATGCTGGAAAGCTTCATCCGCAAGCTCGACCGCGATCTCGGCGACCTGACCGAGGGGTGATCCGGCGCTTGGATGAGGGCGCCGTTCATTGCCCGCGTGAATTTATTATACCGATCGGTTGACAATTATCTTGGATGATCTATATTCAACCTCATGGTTGAAGATCATCAAGTTCAGCTCGACGCCGTCTTTCACGCCATCGCGGATCCGACCCGGCGGGCGATGCTCGCCCGGCTCGGCGACGGCCCGATCCGGGTCGGCGATCTCGCGGCGCCTTTCGCGATCACGCTCGCTGCCGCCTCCAAGCACATCAAGGTGCTGGAGGGGGCAGGGCTGATCCGCCGCGAGGTGCAGGGGCGCGTCCATATGTGCCGGCTCGACGCGGCGCCGCTGCATGCGGGTGCCGAGTGGCTGCGGCACTACGAGAAATTCTGGACCGGCCGTCTCGACGCGCTCGAGGCGCTGATCGCGGCCGATCAGAACACATCCGACGAAAACCGATCCGATACGGGAGGTTCCAATGACTGAGTTCGGACAGGTGGTGGGCCCGCGCATGGTGCGCATCGAGAGGCTGATCGCGGCGCCGCCGGCGCGTGTATGGGCCTATATCACGGAGAGCGAGAAGCGCCGCAAATGGCTGGCGGCCGGCGAGATCGAGCCGCGGGTCGGCGGCAGGGTCGAGATGACCTGGCGCAACTGGGAGCTGGCCGGCGAGAACGATCCGGCGCCGGAGAAATATGCCGAGCGGACCGAGTACAGCATGGTCGGCGAGGTTCTCGAATACGACCCCCCACATGCGCTTGCCTATACCTGGCCGCAGGGCGGTCAGATGACGGAGGTGCGCTTCGCGCTGAGCGTGGAGGGCGGCAAGACCCGCCTGGTGCTGACCCATGCCAATCTGCCGTCGCGCGGCCACATGGTCGGCGTCTCGTCCGGCTGGCACACGCATCTCGGCCATCTGGTGGCGCTTGCCGAGGGCCGGCCGACCGGCGCCTTCTGGTCGCTCTTCAAGCGCGTGGAAGCCGAGTACGAGAAGCGGATCCCGGCCGACGCCTAGAGTTTGATCCAATTCCGTCGAATCGGATCAAACTCTAACTCTTTGTTTGAGCATGATCTTTTCCGAAAACCGGTTCCCACTTTTCGGGATCATGCTCTAGGCTTCCTGCATCGCGGCATAGGTCCGGGCGAGAGCGAGGAAGCCCTCGACCGGGATATCCTCGGGGCGCGCCGTGGGATCGATGCCGGCCCCGGCCAGCAGGGCGCCGGCATCCGTGCCGAGCGATTTCAGGCTCTGCCGCAGCATCTTGCGGCGCTGGCCGAAGGCCGCCGCCGTAACCCGCTCCAGCGCCGCGAGCGGCGCCGGCTCGGGCCGCTCGCGCACCGCGAGATGGACGACCGAGGAGACCACCTTCGGCGGCGGCACGAAGGCGCTGGGATTGACGTCGAAGGCGATGCGCGCCTCGGTCCGCCAGCCGGCCAGCACCGAGAGGCGGCCATAGGGCGCGGTCGCGGGCCGGGCGACGATCCGCTCCGCGACCTCGCGCTGGAACATCAGTGTCATCGACTGGAACCAGGGCGGCCAGGGCTCGATGGTCAGCCAGTCGATCAGCAGCGCGGTCGCGACGTTGTAGGGCAGGTTGGCGATAATGCGCGCCGGCCGGCCGATCTCATGCGCGACGTCGACCTTCAGCGCGTCGCCCTCGATCACCGTCAGGCGGCCGGGATAGCGCGCCGCGATCTCGGCGAGGGCCGGCAGGGCGCGGCGGTCGCGCTCGATCGCGGTGACATGCGCGGCGCCCTCGGCGAGGAGGGCGCGCGTCAGCCCGCCCGGGCCGGGGCCGATCTCCAGCACATGCTGGCCCTCGAGCCTGCCGCCGACGCGGGCGATGCGCGCCGTCAGGTTCAGGTCCAGCAGGAAGTTCTGGCCGAGGGCCTTGATGGCGCCGAGCTCGTGCCGGGCGATCACCTCGCGCAGCGGCGGCAGGTCGTCGATCGTACTCATCGCTTGTCCGCTGCCGCGAGGCGGGCCCCGAGCTTCAGCGCCGCGATGAAGCTCGCCGGATCGGCGCGGCCGGTGCCGGCGATGTCGAAGGCCGTGCCGTGATCTGGCGAGGTGCGGATGAAGGGCAGGCCGAGCGTGACGTTGACGCCGTCGTCGAACGCGATGGTCTTGATCGGCACCAGGCCCTGGTCGTGATACATGGCGAGCGCCGCGTCGTAGCGGACGCGCGCCGCCTTGTGGAACATCGTATCGGCCGGCAGAGGCCCCACCGCGTCGACCCCTTCGGCCTGCAGCCGGGCGATGGCCGGCGCGATGATCTCGATCTCCTCGCGGCCGAGCGTGCCGTCCTCGCCCGCATGCGGGTTGAGGCCCGCGAGGGCGAGGCGCGGCTTCGCGATGCCGAAGCGGTCCTTCAGGTCGCGGGCGACGATGCGGCCCGTCTCGACGATCAGCGCCTCGGTGAGCCTTGCCGGCACCTCCTTCAGCGGGATGTGGATGGTGACGGGCACTACCGCCAGCTCCGGACACCAGAGCATCATGACGGGCCTCGCCCGCCGGCCGGTCGCCGCCTCGGCAAGGATGCCCAGGAATTCGGTATGGCCCGGATGGGTGAAGCCGGCGGCGGTCAGCACCGATTTGGCGATCGGCGCCGTGACGATGGCGCCGGCTCTGCCGCCGAGGACATCCGCGACGCCTTGCTCGATGGCCGCGATGGCGGCGCCGGCGCTGGTCGCGTCGGGCCTGCCCGGCTCGGCCGTCGCGGCAAGGCCGAGCGGGACGCAGGGCAGGCGGCCGGCCGCGAATGCGGCGGCGGCGGCCTCGGGCGTCGTCTCGGCGATGTCGACCGAGAGCCCGAGCAGCCTCGCGCGCCGCGCGAGATGCCCGGCGTCGGCACGGCAGTAGAAGGCAGGAAGATCGTGCGCGGCGCGCCGCGCGAAGGCGGCGAGGATGATGTCGGGCCCGATCCCGGCCGGCTCGCCGCCGCTGACGACGAGAGGGGCTGGGCTCACTTAGGGCGCTTTCCGTCCTGATGGAATCCGAACGAGCGCTCCAGGCTCGAAAATCCTTCCGGCCGGCTCATCGGCGATATTCGATGACGGCGGATTTGCGGAGCTGGGCGAGGAAGGCCTCGGCCCGCTTGTTCATCTCGGCGGTCGAGAGCTCCTCGCGGACCTCGTTGCGGATATAGGCGTCGCCGCCGAACGCCTTCTTGTCGCAGATGCCGATGACCTCGATGCCGTTGGCGCTGATCTGCGGCGGCAGCGTCTTGCCGACCGGCGTCTTGGCCATCACCTCGCGCACGCTGGTCGGCAGGTCGGCGGTGTTGCGGATGATCGGCGGGCGGACCGCGACGTCCCGGAGCTGGAGGGCGACCTGCGCGGCGGCCTCGCAGCTCGAGAAGCGGTTGCGGAAGGCGTTGGCCTCGGCCTGGCGCTTGGCGACGCCGGCCGGCGGGGTGCCGCGCGCCACGACGAAGATGTAGGTCTGGATCGTGTAGTCGGTCGCCTGAACCTCGACGATCTTCTTCTTGGCGATCGCCGCGTCGACCTCCTCGTTGCTGACCTGCATGGCGCGGCCGATGCGGCCCGCCATCACGTCGCGCCAGACGAGGTTGGCGCGGATCTGCGCCTTCATGGAATCGGGCGAGATGCCGGCCCGCTGCAGAAATTCGCCGAAGCCGGCCGGGTTGGCGCCGATGCGCTGCGCCATGGCGGAATATTGCTGGTCGACCTGGTCCTCGGAGGGGACGAGGCCGTATTTGCGGGCAAAACCGAGCTTCACCTGGTCGTCGATCAGGTCGCGCAGCACGGCCTTGCGGTCGATCTGCTTGTGGCCGAGCAACTGCATGATCTTGGCGCGCTGCTCGACCTCGAAATGCGTGACCGGCTTGCCGTTGACCATCACGGCGACCTGGGCCGAGGCGCCACCGGCCGTGAGGGCCATGCCCGCCATCAGGACGGCGGCGCCGGCGATGCGGCGGAAGAGGCGGCCAGACATACGAATCTCCTTCGGTCTCATGCCGGTCGGACCGGCCTGCGCGGCGAGCGGCGCGTTCTCGCGCCCCTATGCCTCGGCGAAATGGCGGTAATGCGGCGACTCGGAGCCTGCTCTCTTCAAACCGCTCCGTTCGAAGCAGCGGGCTCCGTCTTTTTGGAATCGATCGCTGTCCCGTGCTTTGATCGCTACGATCAAAGCACGGCGTGAGCTAGCGCGAGAGGTTGTCGACATTGGTGTTGAAGCCGGTCTCGCCGATGGTGCGCAGGCTGAGGCGGAGCAGCACCTTGTGGTTCGGCGAGCCCGTGCCGTTGAGCTGCTGGCTGTAGTCCGAAATGTAGTTCATGGCGAGCGCGAAGCAGTCGTCGAGATAGGTCAGGCCGAAGGAGGTGGCGTCGATCTTGCTCTGCGTGATGTTGTAGCGGACGGCGCCCGAGATGCTCCAGTTCTCCTGCAGCTTGATCTGCGCGCCGCCGAGGATCGCGTGGGTATCCTTGAAGATGCCGAGATTGGGCTGCTCGGCGAGGTAGGTGTAGAGCACCGCGCTGGTGATGCGGTCATAGGTGAAGCGGCCTTCCAGATCGAAGCGCTGCGGCCTGAAGGTGCGCTCGTCGAGCCGGTACTTCATCGAGATGGAGGTCGTGCGGGTCGGCTGCACGTAGATGCGGCCGACATAGTCGGAACGGGTGGTCTCCAGGCCGGAATCGAGGCCGACATTGGCCATGTCGACGCGGTTGAACGAGTTCACGCCGAACAGGTGGAAGCTCTGGCCGAACAGCGCGTCGATATAGAAGCCGTTGTTGAAGGTCGCCGAATAGCGGATGCCGGCATTGAGGCGGCCGCCGCCCTCGATGCGGTCGTAGCCGGAATATTTGTCGATCACGAACAGGTTGGTGTCGTCGAAGACCAGGGACTGGGCGTCCTCGTTCGGAAAGCGGCCGATGGCGGTCTCGTTCGGGCGGATGACGAGCTGGGCGATCGGCTCGAGCGTCTGAACGCCCCAGCTCTGCACCGAGGCGAAGGGCCAGCGATATTCCAGGCCGACCGCCGGCATGGCGCGGATCAGCGCGTCGCCGTTCGGGTTGTCGATGAACTGGCTGGTGACCGAGGTCTCCTGGAACTTGTTCCAGGCGAAGTCGGCGCGCACGCTGGCGAAGGGCGTCCAGATCTGGCCGAGCCGGTCGGTGAAGCTGCGCCGCCAGTCGAACTGCGCCGAGAAGCGCGAATAGGTGCCTTCCGTGCCGCGCATCAGGCACTGGTTGCGGAAATTCGGGTTGAGCTGGACGAAGGGGTCGTAGCAGTTCACGCCCGCCACGAGGCTGGCGAATTCGGAGGATTGCCGCGACAGGCTGGTGAAATTCGCCTTGAACGACAATTCGCCGCCGAAGACCGGCTGCTCCCACACCTTCTTGTAGTCGATCACCGGGTGGATGATCGGGATGCGGCCCTGCACGTCGGTATCGGCGAGGCCCTGGAAATACATCACCCGCGCCTCGAAGAAGGAGCGGTCGCCCTGGCCGACCAGGTAGACCTGCGAGGTGATGTCGTAGAGGCTCGTCGAGGTCAGCGTGTAGTTGTTGATGAAGGTGCGGTCGGTCGGCGCCGTGATGTCCCAGCCCCAGCTCCAGCGCTCGTTGATCGCGAATTGGCCGGTCGTGGCGATCAGGCCGCGGAAATCGCGATAGCCGGGCGCGAAGGTGCCGTCGGTGCGGATGAAGGCGTCCTTGTCCTGCTGGAAAATGCCGGCGGCGCGGATCGAGTAGCTGCCGGTCATGAGCTGGTGGCGCCATTCGGCCTGCATCAGCAGGCCCTGCCGCGTCAGGTAGCGGGGCGTGACGGTGAGGTCATAGTTCGGCGCGAGCGCGAAATAATACGGCACCTCGACGCCGGCGCCGAGCAGCGAGGTGTAGATGTAGCGCGGCATCAGGAAGCCGCTCTTGCGCTTCACCGAATTATCGGGGGCCCAGAAATAGGGCAGGTAAAGGACCGGCACGCCAAGGAACTCCAGCGTGGCGTCCTCGAAATAGATCGTCTGCTCTTTCTGCTTGTGGATGATGCGCGCCGACTTCACCTGCCAGGTGAAGGGGCGATCCGGCTTTTCGGCGCAGGCCTCGCAGGCCGTGTAGACGCCGGAGCGATAGATCGTCGTGTCGCCGTTGACGCGCTCCGCGACAGCGGCGCCGATCTGCGTGCGCTGCGGCGTCTCCACGCGCAGCGCCGTGAGGAGGCCGTTGCCGAAATCCTCGGTGACGTCGGCGCTCTCGGCATAGAGGACGTTGCCGGTCGGCTCGGTGACGCGCACCTTGCCGTAGGCCTTCACGCGCTTGTTCTTGCGGTCGTAGACGACCTTGTCGGCTTGCAGCGTCTTACCCTGGAAATAGAGCTGCACATTGCCGGTCAGCGTGACGATCTCGCGGTCGTAGTCATAGACGACCGCGTTGCCGCGCACGAGCATCTGCTTCGGCGCGTTCGGATCGGTGGTCGTGTCGGTGAAGCCCGGAAAGGGGATGGACTGCGCCTGCGCAGCCGGTGCCGTGAGGGCTACCGCCATCACCGCGGCGAGCGCCAGCATGGCGGCGCCGAGCCGATGCGCGGGGCTGGGACGAATCGGGCGCGTGCGCCGGCGCATCACCCGTCCTCCCTCACCAACAACACCATGAACCCGGTCAACGCCCCCGCGATCGCCGGCAGCCATGCCGACAAGACGGGACTGACGATGCCGGAGGTTCCAAGGTCCCCGGCGATCTTCGTGAAGACATAAAGCAGAAACCCCGCCGCAACGCCACCCATGACGAGCGGGCCGATGCCGCCGGAGCGGAACAAGCCGAGCGAGACCGAGGCGGCGATCAGCACCATCGCGGCGAGGAGCAGCGGCCGGGCGAGGAGGAGCTGGCGCTGCAATTTCAGCCGGGCAGTCGGGATTCCGGCCGCCTCGGAGGCGGCGATCCGCTCCTTCAGGTCCCAGAAGGGCACCGAATCGGGCGTGGTGAGCTGGTCGCGGAGCTGCTCGGCCGTGATGTTGGTGGCGACGAGATAGGTGTCGTGGGCGCTCGGCGGCCGGTTGACGCCGACGACGCGGGCGTTGGACAGCGTCCATTCGCCATTGCCGAGCCGGGCACGGTCGGCCTCGATGCGTTCGGCGAAGCGGTTCTGCCTGTCGAAGGTGTAGATCGTCACGCCGCGGAGATCGAGCGAGCGCATGTCGCCGCCCTCGGCGCGCATCACCAGGCTGCCTTCCGGCGCGTTCTGGCGCGACCAGATGCCGTTCTGCGTCTGGATCGTCGCGATCGTATCGCCGGTGCTGCTGAACAGCCCGGCCTCGATGCGGTCGGCGCGCTCCTTGAACTCGGCCGAGATCGGATTGTAGACCGCCGTCGCGAAGATGCCGATGAGCAGCGCGACGATGACGGCCGGCGCGACGATCTGCCAGGCCGAGATGCCGGCGGCCCGCGCCACCGCGATCTCGCTGCGCCGCGACAGCATCAAAAAGCAGGCCATGGCGCCGAACAGCACCGCGAAGGGCAGGACCTGCTCGGAGAAGGCGGGCGCGCGCTGGAGGACCAGCCAGGTGATCGTGCCGCCGCCGACCGCGCGCGAGGCGGTGCGGCGCAGCATCTCGAGAAGATCCACCGCGAAGATGATCGCGAAGCAGGTGCCGAACACCGCCAGGAACGCCGCCGTGAAGCGGCGCGCCACATAGAGCGAGAAGGTCGGCGCGAGGAAGCTCATGCCGGCCCCGCGAAGCGCTTCAGGAAGGCGGGGCGCGGCAGCGCCATCTCGGTCCAGCCGCGGTTCGGATGCTGCATGCGCTGGACGAGGACGAGGCCGATGACGATTCCGGCGAGCGGCGGCAGGTAGGCGATCAGCGCCAGCTTCGGGTTGCCGTTGATGAGCTGGGTCGCGACGAAGCCCAACGCCCGGTCGACCGCGACGATCAGCACGGCGGCGACGAGCGGCATGAGGCGGCTCTGGCGCGTCGTGCGCACCTGGCCGAGCAATCCATACGCAATCAACACGAACGCCACGGGATACAGGGGCACTGAAAAACGCTGATGCACTTCCGCCGCGAACGACAAAGGCGAGGCACGATAGGTCGCATCGTCCTCGGCCGGCCGCAGCAGTTCCATCATGCTACGTTCGGCGGGATTAAGATTTTGTTTGGCGCGGTTGCCGGGGGTTGCGCCGAATTGCGAAAGATCGATCGCATAGCTTTGAAATTCAACGACATCCGCGTTTCTGGCGGTGCGTTCGCGGCGGATTGCGACGCCGTTCTCGAGCAAGAGGTAGGGCGCGCCCTCGACCGTGACGATGGCGCCCTGCTCGGCGAGATAGGTGTAGATCTGCTCCGGCGTGCGGGAATCCTCGACGACGATGCCCTGCAGGACGCCGGCCGGCGTGCGGTCGCGGATATGGAAGGTGATGCCCTGCTCGAGCGCGTTGAAACGGCCCGGACGGATGATGTTGGTGACGACGTCGGAGCGGATCTCGGCGATGATCGCCCGGAGCGAGCGCTGCGCCTGCGGGGCGGCCTGCATGGCGAGCCAGCCGACCGCCAGCGCGACGAGCAGGCCGAGCGCCGCGAAGGGCTTGAACAGCCGCCAGGGCGAGAGCGTGGAGGCGCCCATCGCGACCAGCTCGAAATCGCCGTTGAGGCGCGACAGCGTGAAGGCGGTGGCGACGAACAGCGCGATCGGCGCGATGATCAGCAGGAAAACGGGTATGGAGAGGCCCGTGACGCGCAGGAAGATCCACAGCGTCTGGCCCTGGGCGGTGATCAGGTTGAAGCGCGCCAGCGCCTGCGTGACCCAGATCACGCCCGTGAGCGCGATGAGCGTCGCCAGGAAGGCGCCGCCCGCGGTCCGGAAGATATAGCGTTCGATGGCGCCCATGACTGTCCGGTTCGGCCGCTCCGGGCCACGCCGCGTTCCGATCGCGGCGACCGAAACGCGGGGCGATGATCGATTCCAACGGTTTGGAGACTGCCGCGCCCTCACATATGCCCATGCGGAAGCGGCAGGCCCCGGCGGCCCGAACGATCCTCGTAGCGGGCGGCCGCCGCGAGGTAAAGCGGGTGCGAACGATCGTTCGCTCCCCGTGTCGATCCGGCAACGCAGATCGATGCCCAAGCGGCTACTAAAGCAGCTGGAATTGCGGCATTCTCCGCCGGAATCATTCCACCGTCCTATCCACAAGCTCTTTCGCGGAACCTCGATCGATGAAAATCACGTTCGCCAAGCCGGGCCAGCCGGCGCGCGGCACCCTCGTCGTCCTCGCCAATGACGCGCTGAAGATCGGCCCGCTGGCGCGCGGCCTGCTCGCCAAGAGCGGCGACCTTCTCGCCCGCGCCGCCAAGACCGCCGGCTTCAAGGGCGCGGTCGCGGCGAGCCTCGACATCGTCGCGCCGGCCGGCCTCGACCAGGAGCGGCTGCTGGTGATCGGCACCGGCAAGGCGGCGCCCGGCACGCTCGACTGGCAGAAGATCGGCGGCGCCATCCAGGCGAAGATCCGGTCGGGCGCCACCGAGGTGACGATCGTCGCCGAGACCGCCGACGGGACGGCCGCGCCCGAGGCGGCGGTGGAGATCGCGCTCGGCCTCAGGCTCGGCGCCTACCGGTTCGACCGCTACAAGACGAAGAAGAAGCCCGAGGAGGAGGGCGATGCGAGCACTCTCAAGGTGACGATAGCGCTCGCCGGCGACGCGCAGGCCCGCAAGCTCTGGAAGGCGCGCGAGGCGGTGGCGGACGGCGTCGACATCGCGCGCGATCTCGTCAACGAGCCGCCGAACGTGCTCGATCCGGCCGAGTTCGCGGCGCGCGCCGCCAAGCTCACGGCGCTCGGCGTGACGATCGAGACGCTCGACGAGAAGGCGATGAAGAAGCTCGGCATGAACGCGCTGCTCGGCGTCGCGCAGGGCTCGGCCAAGCCGCCGCGCCTCGTCGTCATGCAGTGGAACGGCGGCAAGAAGGGCGCGACGCCCGTCGCCTTCGTCGGCAAGGGCGTGGTGTTCGACACCGGCGGCATCTCGATCAAGCCGGCGCAGGGCATGGAGGACATGAAGGGCGACATGGCGGGCGCCGCCTGCGTCGTCGGCCTGATGCATGCGCTGGCGAGCCGCAAGGCGAAGGTGAACGCGGTCGGCGTCATCGGCCTCGTCGAGAACATGCCGGACGGCAACGCGCAGCGGCCGGGCGACATCGTCACCTCGATGTCGGGCCAGACGATCGAGATCATCAACACCGACGCGGAAGGCCGCCTCGTGCTGGCCGACGCGCTCTGGTACACCAAGCAGCGCTTCAAGCCGGCCTTCATGGTGGATCTCGCGACGCTGACCGGGGCGATCATCATCGCGCTCGGCGACCACCATGCCGGCCTGTTCTCCAACTGCGATCAGCTCGCCGAGCGCCTGACGGCGGCCGGTGTCTCGACCGGCGAGCGGGTCTGGCGGATGCCGCTCGGCGCCGACTACGACAAGCAGATCGACTCGAAATTCGCCGACATGAAGAATTCGGCCGGCCGGCAGGGGAGCTCCATCACCGCCGCGCAGTTCCTCCAGCGCTTCGTGGACGGTAACGACTGGGCGCATCTCGACATTGCCGGCACTGGCATGGCGGGGCCGCAGAACGACCTCAACCGCTCCTGGGGGCCGGGCTGGGGCGTCCGGCTGCTCGACCAGCTGGTGAGCGCGCATTACGAGCGCTGAGCCGGCCGCGATGACCGAGGTGCTGTTCTACCATCTGGAGCGGCAGCCGCTGGAACGGGTGCTGCCGGTGCTGCTCGAGCGTTCGCTCGAGCGGCGCTGGCGCTGCGCCGTGCAGGCGACCTCGCGCGAACGGGTCGAGGCGCTCGACACGCATCTCTGGGTCTACCGCGACGACAGCTTCCTGCCGCATGGCGTGGCGAGCGAGCCGGAGGCGGCGCGCCAGCCCGTGCTCCTGACCGAGGACGAGGACAATCCGAACGGCGCCACGGTGCGCTTTCTCGTCGACGGCGCCCGGCTTAGCGACTACGCGCCCTATGAGCGGGTGGTGGACCTGTTCGACGGCAATGACGACGAGCAAGTGGCGGCGGCGCGCGAGCGCTGGAAGATCGTCAAGGGCCTCGGCCTCTCGGCGACCTATTGGCAGCAGGACGAGGACGGGCGCTGGCAGAAGAAGGCGTAAGCGGGCGGGCGGTCACGCCGCCGCGAAGGCCTTGTTGATCAGCGCCTGCGCCTCTTCCTGGATCGCCTTCAGATGGGCTTCGTCACGGAAGCTTTCGGCGTAGATCTTGTAGACCTCCTCGGTGCCGGAGGGACGGGCGCAGAACCAGCCCTCGTTCGTCACGACCTTGACGCCGCCGATCGGCGCGCCGTTGCCGGGCGCAGAACCCAGCACGTCGGTAATCGGCTCGCCGCCGAGGTGGCTGGCGGTGATCTCCTTGCGGGTCAGGGATTTCAGCACCGCTTTCTGCTTCGCGGTGGCTGGCGCGTCGATGCGGGCGTAGAGCGGGGCGCCGAGCTCGGCCGTGAGCCCGTCATAGACCTGACTCGGGTCCTTGCCGGTCACGGCCGTGATCTCGGCCGCCAGCAGGCCGAGGATGATTCCGTCCTTGTCGGTCGACCAGGGGCCACCGTCCTTGCGCAGGAAGGAGGCGCCGGCGCTTTCCTCGCCGCCGAAGCCGAGGCCGCCGTCCGAGAGGCCGCCGACGAACCATTTGAAGCCGACCGGCACCTCGACCAGCCGCCTGCCGAGCTTGGCGGCGACGCGGTCGATAATGGCGCTCGAGACGATCGTCTTGCCGATGCCGGCATCGCTGCGCCAGCCGGTCCGATGCGGGAAGAGGTAGGCGATGGCGGTCGCGAGGTAGTGGTTGGGGTTCATCAGCCCCTTGGAACGCGTCACGATGCCGTGGCGGTCCGCGTCGGTGTCGTTGGCGAAGGCGACCTCGAAGCGGTCGCGCATGCCGATCAGGCTGGTCATCGCATAGGGCGAGGAGCAGTCCATGCGGATCTTGCCGTCCCAGTCGGCCGTCATGAAGGCGAAGGCCGGGTCGAGCGTCTTGTCGACGATGGTGGCGTTGATGCCGTAGCGGTCGACGATCGGGCCGTAGTAGTCGAGCGCCGCGCCGCCGAGCGGGTCGATGCCGATGCTGACGCCGGAGGCGCGGATGCGCTCCATGTCGATCACCGCGCCGAGCTCGGCGACATAGGGCGTGACGAAATCGTGCCGCTGCGCGTTGCCGGACCGGATCGCCTCGGCATAGGGGATGCGGCGGACATCCTTCAGCCCGTCGGCCAGGAACTGGTTGGCGGTCTTCTCGATCCAGCCGGTGGCGTCGGTATCGGCCGGCCCGCCATGAGCGGGGTTGTACTTGAAGCCGCCATCGCCCGGGGGATTATGCGAGGGCGAGATCACGACGCCGTCGGCAATCCCGCGGTCGCGGCCGCGATTATGGCCGATGATCGCGTGCGAGACGACCGGCGTCGGCGTGAAGCGCAGATCCTGGTCGATCATCGTCACGACGCCGTTCGCCGTGAAAACCTCGAGCGCCGATTCGAATGCAGGGCGCGAGAGCGCATGCGTGTCGATGCCGAGGAAGAGCGGCCCGTCTATGCCGACCGAGCGGCGGTAGAGGCAGATCGCCTGCGCGATCGCCAGGATATGCGCCTCGTTGAAGGAGCGCTGGAAGGAGGTGCCGCGATGCCCGGAGGTGCCGAACGCCACCCGCTCGGCCGCCTCGCCGGCATCCGGCCTGTCGAAATAGGCCGCC
>JBDHTH010000026.1:0-12845 GCA_039808545.1 Phreatobacteraceae bacterium
ACACGGTCGGCGTCGAGCGCCTGACGCTGCTCGCGGCGCCGCGCCGGGCGCGCCGGCTGCGCCGCGCGGGCCTCGAAGCGGTCGCGGACGAGCTCTTCCTGGTCTCTAAGACACGCGTCGGCGAGCTCGACGCCTGGCTCGCTGCGGCGGGGCTCGACGGCCGGCCTGAGCAGCGCATGACGGCGCATTTCTATATCGCGGTCGAGGCCGCGGTCGCCGATCAGGGCTGCCTGATCGGCCCGCCCGCCGTCCTCGCGGATCTTCTCGCGCAGAAGCGGCTCGCCATTCCGTTTCCGCAGATCCATGTCGACGGCGCCCTGCTGACGGCGGTGTTCGACCCGCATGTCTGCAGCCGCCATACCGCCGACAGGCTGCTCAAGTTCCTCTTCAAGGACTTCGGCGGATCATCCGCCGCGCCGCGCAGCTAGGCGCGGCATGCCTCATCTTCGGCGCGATCCAAGACCAATCAGCCGCGGATCGTCCTGCTCTGCTCGCGCATGAATTGCGGCAGGTAATACGGGCCGAGGCCGCCCTTGCCGGTCAGGCCGGAACCCTTCCAGCCGCAGAAGCTCTGGATGCCCGGCCAGGCGCCGGTGGTCGCCCCGGTGCGTCGGTTGACGTAGAGTACGCCGGCCTCGACCTTCTCGAGATAGAGGTCGATCTCGCCCCGGTCGGTGCCGTAGAACCCCGAGGTCAGCCCGAAGGAGATGCGGTTGCCCCTGCGGATCGCGCCGGCGAGGTCGTTGAACGGGGTCACGGCCAGCACCGGCGCGAAGAGCTCGTCGCGGAACAGCCTGTGATCCTCCGGAAGATCGGCGAAGATCGCGGGCTCGGTGAAATTGCCATGATCGAAGATGCCGCCCGTCAGGCGCTGTCCGCCGAAGACGAGGCGACCGGCCGCGCTGCCGTCCCGCACCGCCTGCTCGTAGCGCGCCAGGGCCGCTGCATTCACCAGCGGCCCGTTGGTGACGTCGCGCTGCTCGGTATTGCCGTAGCGCAGGGCGGCGGCCCGCTTGGCGAGCGCCGCGAGGAACGGCTCATGGAGCGATGCGTGCACCATCGCGATCGAGCAGGCGCTGCATTTCTGGCCGCCCATCGAGAACGCCGAACGCGCGACGCCTTCGACCGCCACGTCGAGATCGGCGGAGCGCGAGACATAGGCGACGTTCTTGCCGCCCATTTCGGCGAGAACCGGCCGCATGAACGGGCCGGCTGCGACTTTTCGCAGGATTTCGGTGCCGACTTGGTAGGAGCCCGTGAAAGCGAAACCATCGACATCCGGTTCCTCCACGAGGCGCGCGCCGGATGTCGTGCCGCAAAGCAGGTTGATGCAGCCGGCCGGCAGCCCCGCCTCGCCGGCGATCCGCGTGAACAGGCTCGCGGTGAGGCCGGAATTCGGGCTCGCCTTGAGCACCACGGTGTTTCCCGCGACGAGGGCGGCGCTCACCATGTTGGCGACGAGGCCAACTGGATAGTTGAAGGGCGCGATGACGGCGAAGACGCCGAACGGCTTCAATATCGTCTGCGCGGTCTCGCCCGGCCCGGCCGGCGCTGCCTTTTCCTGAAAGCCGTCGCGGCTTTCGAGCTGGTCGCAATAATGCTGAATGAGAGCGACCGCTTCCTCAGTTTCGCCGAGCGCCTCCATGCGGTTCTTGCCGACTTCGTAGACGACGGCCATCGCCAGCTCGTATTTGCGGCGATCCACCGCTTCGGCAAAGCGGCGCATATGGGCAAGCCGGTCGCGCCACGGCAGCGTCCCCCATTCGGCGAAGGCGGCGCGCGCCGCGCTGACGGCCCGCGTGACCGCCGCCGGCGACGGCTCGAAGCAGGTCGCGAGCCGCAGCCGCTCGTCGAGCGGGCTGCGGACCTCGTAGGCGGCGCCGTCGCGATCTTCGCGGCCCGCGATCAGGTTGGGGACCTCCTGCCCCAACCCGACGCGAAACGCCGGCAGATCGGCGTCGAGCAGCTTCTGAACCGGCTCGAAATCCGCGGTCGTGTTGGTGTAGGTGACGCGAGGCAGCACCGCGACATCCCTTTCGAGTTGGTCAATCGACATCGCTGTGCCCCTCCTGCTCGGCTTCCGAATCAGCGACGATTTTTTCCCATGTCCGAAGCGTCTGATTGCGATGCCGCGTCATGGCGCGCTCCAGCCGCTTGGCGTCGCCAGCCTCGACGGCCTCGGCGATCGCCTGGTGCTCGACATGCGCGCCGCTCGCGCGGCTTCGGTCGACCGAGAAGATCGACAGGCGCCGGACCCGCCAGACCTGGTTCCAGAGATCGTCGATCTCCTGCTTGAGCACCGCGTTCGGCCCCGGCGCATAGAGCGCGGTGTGAAACTCGCGGTTGAGCTGGGTGAAGCGGTCCGAATTCGCCGGGTCCACATGGCTCATCTGGTCGATGAGCTGGCGCAGCTTTCGCACGGTCAAAGGGGTGTGAAACGGCAGCGCCCGCAGCGCAGCGTGGATCTCGAGGAGCGTCCTAACCTCGACGAAGTCGAAGGCTCGCCGCCAGGACAGGTTGGCGACGGTCGCGCCGCGATGGACCGGATGCCGATCTCGACATCGTGCTGCTGGCCGACGTCCCTGCTGGCGATGGTCAGGCCGGCGGTCGAGCGACGCATGGTGTCGCCTATGATTGCGCACTCGCCAAGCGCACAATTTTACGCGACCGCGGCCGTAAATAGACGGAACTATTATTCCGACTTAATAAGGAATAATCGCGCCAAAGAAATCCAGGTAGCCGCTAGGTGCTGGAAATCGGCTCCAGCAGGCGTGCCGCTATCAGATCGTTGATGGCTGCTTTCAACCTCGCCTCGGCGTCGCTCGAGAGCGTTCCGGTCGGGGGCAGCGAGCGGCCGATATCGAGGCCAAGCACGGCGAAGGCGCGGCGCACGGCCTCGGGAAACTGCTCGGCGAACAGCGCATCCATGAGCGGGTTCAGCCGGCCCTGCGCCGCGAGCGCCGCGGCAACGCGGCCGCCTTCGGCGAGCCGCTGCACCTCGGCCCAGTAGCCCGGCAACAGCGTGGCGGATGTCAGGATGCCGCCCTTCGCGCCGAGGATGACCTGCTGGACGAAGAGCGTGTCCTGCCCGCTCAGAAGGCAGAAATCGTCACCGGTCAGCTTCGAGAGCTGGTCGAGATGGTAGAGGTCGGTATTGGAAGCCTTCATGCCGACGATGAGGCGCTCCTCGGCCATGCGCGCGATCGTCGCCGGCGCCGTCACCAAGTGGCACCGGTAGGGGTTGTCGTAATAGAGGATCGGCAGTTTCAGCTCGGGGGCAAGCGCCCTGAAATAGCGCAGCACGCCCTCCTGATCGGTCCGCGTGTAGTAGGGCGGGATAACCATCAGCCCGTCGACGCCGGCCGCGCGATAGAGCGCGCCGCTGTCGACCGCCCCGCCGAAGCCGGGATCGAGCACACCGGCGATGACCGGCACGCGCCGAGCCGCGACCGAAACCGTGATCTCGACGAGGCGCTTGCGCGTGGCAGCCGTCAGCGCGGTCGCTTCGCCGGTGCCGCCGACCGGCAGGAGGCCGGAGGCGCCCTTGTCGATCTGATACGCGACGATCCGCTCGAGCGCGGCCTCGTCGAGCAAGCCGTCCGCCTTCAGCGGCGTCGGGAATGGCGGGATAAGCCCGTGAAACATCAGCTCGGCCATGTCACGCTCCTCAGTTGCCCAGATGGATCCAGGTCGCCTTCAGCTCGGTGTATTTTTCAAGCGCATGCAGCGACTTGTCGCGGCCGAAGCCCGACTGCTTGAAGCCGCCGAAGGGCGAGGAGATGTCGCCATGGTCGAAGCAGTTGACCCAGACGACGCCGGCCCTCAGCGCGGCCGAGGCCTTGAAGGCCTTGTTGATGTCGCGGGTCCACACTGCCGCCGCTAGCCCGTAGATCGTGTCGTTGCCGATCGTGACCGCCTCGTCGAGATCCTTGGCCGCGATGGTCGCCAGCACGGGACCGAAGATCTCCTCCTGGGCGATCCGCATGCGGCTCGTCACATCGTCGAACAGCGTCGCCTCGATGAAGCACCCCTCGCCCGCCATGCGCTTGCCGCCGAGGCGCAGGCGCGCGCCCTCCGCCTGGCCCGCCTCGATATAGCTCATCACGCGGTCGGTCTGGCCCTCATCGACCATCGCGCCCATCTCGGTCGCGGGATCGAGCGGGTCGCCGACCTTGATCGCAGCGCCGACCCGCATCACCTTCTCGACGACCTCGTCCTTGACGCTCCGCTCGACAATGAGCCGCGAGCCGGCGTTGCAGACCTCGCCCTGGTTGTAGAAGATCCCCCAGGCCGCGGCGGTCGCGGCGGCGTCGAGATCGGGCGCGTCGGCGAGGATGATGTTCGGGCTCTTGCCGCCGCATTCGAGGCCGACGCGCTTCATGTTGGACTGGCCGGCATATTGCAGGAAGTGCTTGCCGACCTCGGTCGAGCCCGTGAAGGCGACCGCGTCGACATCCATATGCAGGCCGAGCGCCTTGCCGGCCTTCTCGCCGAGCCCCGGAAGAACGTTAAAGACACCGTCCGGGATGCCGGCCTCGGCCGCGAGCGCGCCAAGCCGGATCGCCGTCAGCGAGGATTGCTCCGCGGGCTTGAGGATGACCGAATTGCCGGCCGCGAGGATCGGGCCGATCTTCCAGGCCGCCATCAGCAGCGGGAAGTTCCACGGCACGACCGCCGCGACCACGCCGAGCGGCTCGCGCCGGATCAGCGAGACGGCGCCGGGCGGGGTCGGGGCGATCTCGTCATAGACCTTGTCGATCGCCTCGGCGTACCAGCGGATGCATTGCACGGAGAGCGGCAGGTCGACCGCGAGGCTGTCGCGGATCGGCTTGCCCATATCGAGCGTCTCGAGCAGAGCGAGCTCGTCGCTATGCGCCGCCATCAGGTCGGCGAAGGCGGCGAGCCGCGCCTTGCGCTCGCGCGGCGCCACGCGCGACCATGCGCCGGACTCGAATGCCTTGCGGGCTACCGCGACCGCCGCATCGACATCCGACGCATCGCAGGCCGCAACCTCCGTCAGCACCTTGCCGGTCGCCGGGTTCAGGCAGTCGAAGGTGGCGCCCGACCGCGCCGAAATGTATCGGCCGCCGACGAAGGCCTGGCCGTTGAACGAAAGCGCCGCGGCGCGCGCATGCCAGTCGATCGCGGTGGACATCGGTTCCCTCCCGCAAGGGCGCCGGGGGCGGCAGGCCTTGGTGACGCCATGGTGAGGGGCCGGCGTCCGCGGGTCCAGCATAATTTTTTGTTTTCTGAAAATTGGTTTGGCATCTTCGTGTCGAGGCACTATCCGTATAGCGTGTAAGATCCAACCTCCGGCCATCGCCGGAGGGAGTGAACAACGGATGCGCCTCTCCATGCCGCAGACTAAGATCGCCGGCGAGATTGCCCCGCGCGCCATGGCCGAGCCTGGCAACCCCGACGAGGAGACGCAGAAGCTCGGACGGCGCATCCGCGATCTGCGCTCGAAGGCCGGGATGACGCTCACCGACCTCGCGAAGGCCACCGGCGTTTCGATCGGAACGCTGTCGCAGCTCGAGCGCGGCCTGGTCTCCCCGACGGTGCGGACGCTCTACACGGTCGCCAACGCGCTCGGCGTCATGCCCGCCTGGCTGATCGATCCTTCGCAGGAACGGCCGGGCGGAGCGGAAAGCCGCTACATCGTACGGGCGGGCCAGCGCTCGCATCTGTTCGACATCGACGGCATCCGGAAGGATGTCGCCTCCCCGGCCGCAAGCGAAAGGCTTCGCGGCTTCTTCATGGTCATACAGCCGGGTTGCAACTCCGGCGCCCAGCCCTATTCCCACAAGGGCGAGGAGATCGGCTTCCTCCTTTCGGGCTCGCTGCAGCTTCAGATCGAGGACGAGACATACAGCCTGCATGAAGGCGACTGCTTCGCCTTCTCAAGCGAGAAGCTCCATCGCTTCGCGAATGTCGGCCTTCGACCCGCGTCGGTCTTCTGGGTCAATGCCGATATTTGACTCGTCGATATTTCAGAATTTTGAAAATCGACATTGCGCTTCTAAAAGCTGGCTGCCATAGTTCCCGCGCTTCGACATGAGCGGAGCCGAGGCGTCGGCGCGCCGAGCACGCTAAGGATGCAGCGCAGATGGCCCAGTCAGGCACAGCATCGCAACTCAAGCTGTCTTCGGCGCTGCTGCTGCTCGCGCCGCTGACGCTCCTGATGCTGGCCGTTCTGGTCTACCCGCTTGTGCTCACCATCTGGACCAGCCTCCATCCGGGCCAGTTTTCGTTCCAGGCCTATGTCGATCTCGCCGGCAGCACGCTGTTCCTGAAGGTCCTCAGGAACACCTTCGAGATCGCGGTGGCCGGCACGCTCGTCAGCCTCGTCTTCGGCTATCCGGTCGCCATGCATCTCGCGGCCCAGCCGCCCGCCCGGCGCACCGCCTATCTGATCATGGTGATGCTGCCCTTCTGGACCAGCATCCTGGTGAAGAGCTTTGCGCTGGTCGCAGTCTTCGGGAACCAGGGCATCATCAACCAGTTCCTCGGCTTGGTCAGCGGCGGGCAGATCAACCTGCCGATGATGTTCAACCGGGTCGGCGTCGTGCTCGGCATGATCAATTTCCTGCTGCCCTTCATGATCCTGTCGATCTTGAGCAGCCTGCTCGCGCAGGACCGCACCCTCATCCTGGCGGCCGAGACGATGGGTGCGAAGCCGCTGCGCATCTTCTGGAAGATCACTCTGCCGCTGAGCCTGCCGGGCGTCGTCGCGGGCATCCTGATCAATGTCACGCTGGCGATCGGCATGTACATCACGCCGGCCCTGCTCGGCGGGCGGCAGGACATGATGGTCGCCAATCTCGTCGATTTCTACACGCGCCAGACGCTCGACTGGACCGCGGCCTCGGCCACCGCCGTAGTGCTGCTCGCCATCTCGGGCGTCCTCGTCGCGATGCTCGGCAAGGTGCGCGGCGCCTCCGGCCTTTCGGGAGCGGCCGCATGAACGCCCTCTTCGGCTCGAGCCGCCTCAGCCGCAACCTCGTCTCGGCGGCGGCCTGGATCTGCTACGTTTTCCTGCTCATCCCGAGCCTGATCGTCATCCCGATCTCCTTCGGCAATCCCGGCCAGATCGAGTTCCCGCCGCGCCAGTTCTCCTTCGCGCTCTACCGGCAGTTCTTCACCGATCCCGCCTGGTGGGGCTCGACGGTGCAGAGCCTCCTCGTCGCGGCCGTGACGACGCTGCTGACCCTCGTCTTCGCCGTGCCGGCCGCCTATGCGCTGGCGCGGGCGCGCATTCCGGGCGGCAACCTGCTGCAAGGCCTGTTCATGATGCCGATGCTGGTGCCCGTCATCGTGCTCGGCCTCGGCCTCTATCTGCAATTCTCGAACTGGGGCCTGCTCGACACCACGACGGGCCTGGTGCTGTCGCATATCATGCTGACGACGCCCTTCATCATGGTCTCGGTCATCTCCGGCCTTCGCCATTCCGACGTCGCGCTGGAAACCGTCGCCTCGATCATGGGGGCGTCGGGGCGGGTGATCTTCTTCCGCGTCGTGCTGCCGCAGCTGAAGCCCGCGATCGCGGTCGGCGCCCTGTTCGCCTTCCTGATGTCGCTCGACGAGGTGGTGGTGGCCTATTTCCTCACCGGCACCAAGACGATGACGCTGCCGGTGAAGATGTACAGCTCGATCCGCTGGGAGCTGACGCCGGTCCTGGCGGCCGTCTCCACGCTTCTCACCGTCCTTTCCCTGCTGATCGCGCTCGGCATCATCGCCTTGCAGCGCAAGACCGAGGCCCAGCCATGACCGGCGTCGTTGCCCCGCCCCTTTCCAGCGATGCGATGGTCGAGCTCGACGGCGTCAGCAAGCGCTACGGCGACGTCGATGCGCTGCACCGCGTCGATCTCTCGATCCGCAAGGGCGAATTCGTGACGCTGCTCGGCCCGAGCGGCTCGGGCAAGTCGACGCTGCTCAACCTCATCGCCGGCATGACCGCGCCGAGCTCTGGGCGGATCGTCATCGACGGGCGCGACGCCACCACGCTGCCGACCAACCGGCGCGGCCTCGGCATGGTCTTCCAGAACTACGCGCTGATGCCGCATATGACGGTGTTCGAGAACATCGCCTTCCCGCTGCAGGTCCGCCACCTGCCGAAGGACGAGATCCGGCGCAAGGTCGAGGAGGTGCTCGACCTGATCCAGCTTCGCCATGTCGCGCAGCGCCGGCCGCGCGAACTCTCAGGCGGACAGCAGCAGCGCATCTCGCTCGCCCGCTGCATCGTCTACAATCCGGCGCTGATCCTGATGGACGAGCCGCTCGGCGCGCTCGACAAGAAGCTGCGCGAGCAGATGCAGCTCGAGATCAAACGGCTGCATGCCGATCTCGGCATCACCATGCTTTACGTGACGCACGACCAGGACGAGGCGCTGACCATGTCGGACCGCATCGTGCTGATGAATGGCGGGCGCATCGAGCAGCAGGGCCAGCCGGACGAGCTGTATTTCAAGCCCGCCACCGTCTTCTCGGCCGAGTTCATCGGCAGCTCGAACCTCATTCCCGGCGCGGTCGAAAGCGGCTCCGCCGGCGACGTGACGCTGCGCACCGCGCTCGGCGCCTTCCCGGTTCCGGCGCCCGATTTCGCGGCCGTCGCCGGCGCCGAGGCCGTGCTGCTCGTGCGGCCCGAGAACATGATGCTCGGCACTGAATCCGGCCTGCCGGGCGTTGCCGGCACGATCGAGGATTCCATCCTGCTCGGCGGCGTCGTCCGGCATTTCGTCCGCTGCGGCGACGGCTCGACGCTCATCGTGCAGGAGCTGAACCAGCCTGGCCGCGCCACCGCGCGGCGCGGCGATACGGTGCGCGCCGCCTGGCGGCCGGAGCACGGACGCCTGCTGCCGCCCGGCACGGCGCATTGACTGGAACCGGCCTTCGGCCGCGATGTCGCAACAAGGGAGAGCGACCATGACTGACAGGATCATCCGGCCGTCGCGGCGCGGCGTGCTGTATGGGAGCGCCGCCGGCATCGCGGGGCTGATCGCGGCACCGGCCGTGTTCACGGGCCGCGCGCGGGCCGCCGACAAGACGCTGACCATCACCTCCTGGGGCGGCGACTATCACAAGTCCATCCGCGAGGTCTTCGCCGATCCCTTCACCAAGGAGACCGGCATCACCGTCACCATGGTCGACAATGGCGACATGGCCAAGGTGAAGGCGCAGGTGCAGAGCAAGAACGTGCAGTGGGACGTGATCGACGCGCCCGCCGCCTTCGCGACCTCCGGCGCCAAGGAGGATCTCTGGGAGCCGCTCGACCTGTCGATCATCAAGCCAGGCCCGCTCGTGCAGGCCCCGGCCCCGAACTACATGCCGATCTATCTCTACAGCGGCGGCCTCCTTTGGGATAGCAAGCGCCATCCGGACGGCAAGCATCCGGTCGACTTCGCCGGCTTCTACGACGTCAAGCAGTTCCCCGGCCGCCGCGTGATGCGCTCGCTCGCCTCCGAGACGCTGGAGGTCGCGCTCGTCGCCGACGGCGTGGCGCCGAAGGACCTTTATCCCATGGATGTCGATCGCGCTTTCCGCGTGCTCGACCGCATCAAGCCGCATGTCTCGAAATGGGCGAGCACCACGCCGGAGCAGGTCAACTCGGTGGTGCAGAACGAGGGCGACTTCTCCTACAGCTATTTCAACCGCGTGAAGTCGGCGCAGAAGGCCGGCTCGCCGCTCGACTTCTCGTTCGAGCAGACCGTCAACTCGCTCGACTACCTGGCCGTGCCGAAGGGCTCGCCGAACAAGGAGGCGGCGATGCGCTTCATCGATTTCTGCCTGAAGCCCGACCGGCAGGTCGATTGGGCGGTGCGCGGCTACTACCTGCCGAACACCGTGGCGGCGCTGGAGCAGGTCAAAGCCTCGCCCTCGAAAGCCTATCTGCCCGACCTTTCCAACGGCAAGAACGTTATCGTCAACGCCGACTGGTGGGCCGCGAACTACACCGCTGTGCAGAAGCGCTACGCGGAGTGGATGCTGAGCTGACGGCGGCGCGCCGCTTTCCACCGCCCCGGATCGATCCGGGGCGGTTCTTCATGCCCGACGGACACCACATGACGTACGACGCCTTTCTCGGAGATCTCCGCGCCATCGTCGGGGAGCGCTATGTCGTCACCGATCCGGCCGATATGGAGCCCTTCGTCACCGACCATCGCGCCCGCTATCGCGGCAGCGCGCTAGCGGTGGTGAAGCCTGGCGCGACCGAGGAGGTATCGCACGTCGTCGCGGCCGCGGCGCGCGCCGGGATCGCGATCGTGCCGCAGGGCGGCAACACGGGCCTCTGCGGTGCTGCGACGCCGTCGCCGGGCAGGACCTCGATCGTGCTCCGGCTCGACCGCATGAACCGCGTCCGCACCCTGTCGGCGGCCGAGGAGACAATTACCGTCGAGGCCGGCTGCATTCTCGCCGACATCCAGGCGGCGGCGGCGCGCGAGGGGCTGCTGTTCCCGCTGAGCCTCGGCGCCGAGGGAAGCTGCCGGATCGGCGGCAACATCGCGACCAATGCGGGCGGCATCTCGGTCTTGCGCTACGGCAACATGCGCCAGCTCGTGCTCGGGCTCGAGGTCGTGCTGCCGGACGGCACCGTGCTCGACGCCCTGCGCCGGCTGCGCAAGGACAACGCCGGCTACGACCTCAAACAGCTCTTCATCGGCGCCGAGGGCACGCTCGGCGTCGTCACGGCCGCCGCGCTCAAGCTGTTCCCGGCCATCCGCAGCCGTTCGGTCGCGCTGATGCAGATCGCGAGCGTGGAGGACGCGCTGGTTATCTTCGAGCGCGCCCGCCGAATCTTCGGCGAGCGCATCTCGAGCTTCGAGATCATCGACTCCTCCTACATGGATTTCGTGCTGCGGTACGTGCAGGGCACCGTGATGCCATTCGGGCAGAAGGCGCCCTGGTACCTGCTGATCGAGGCCGGCGACACGCTCGCCGATGCCGATCTCGGTCAGCCGATGGAGGCGCTGCTCGCCGCGGCCTTTGAGGACGGGCTTGTCAGCGACGCCACCATCGCGGCGAGCCTCGCGCAGGAGGAGGCGATCTGGAAGCTGCGCCACGGCGTGACGGGCGAATTCAAGCTCGCCGGCAAGACCATGTCGCATGACAGCTCGGTGCCGGTGGCGGCGCAGCCGGCGTTTACCGCGCATATTGAGCGCGACATTCTCGCGGCCTTTCCCGACGCCAATGTGATGATGGTCGGCCATATCGGCGACGGCAACATCCATGTCGTCGTGCTGTTCCCGCATGAGCGCTTCGCGGACGAAGCGGCCTATGAGACGGCCTCCGACGCCATCGACGCGATCATCGACCGTGTGGTCGTGGCGAATGGCGGCAGCATCACGGCCGAGCACGGGGTCGGCACCAGCTATCGCAAGCGCCTCGCCGCCAGCAAGAGCCCGGCCGAGCTCGCGCTGATGCAGGGGATCAAGCAGTTGCTTGATCCGGCCGGGCTTATGAACCCGGGCAAGGTCTTCCTCGATTCCAGCGCCGCGTGAGGCGCCATCCGCGATGGCGATCGACGCGCTGAATGTCGAAGAGGTGCGGCGCCTCGCCCGAAGGTGCCTGCCGCGCGGCATCTTCGACTATGTCGATCGCGGCGCGGAGGACGAGGTCGGGCTCGGCCATTTGCGGGCCGCCTTCGACGCGATCACCTTCAACCCGCATGTCCTGAGGGATGTCTCCGAACGGTCGCTGGCGACCAGTTTGCTCGGGCGCGCGCAGCCCATGCCGATCGCCATCGCGCCGACTGCCGCGGCCGGCCTCGTCTGGCATGACGGCGAGATCGCGCTGGCGCGGGCGGCGGCCGCCGCAGGCATCCCCTTCTGCATCGCCACGGGCTCAATCACCGCGATGGAACGCATCGCGGCCGAAAGCAGTGGCCAGCTCTGGTTCCAGCTCTATATGTGGCACGATCGCGCCCTGTCGCATGCGCTGATCGACCGCGCCCGCGCGGCCGGCATCGAGACGCTCGTGCTGACCGTCGACACAGCCGCGCTGCCGAACCGGGAATACAACACGCGCAACGGCTTCGAGATCCCAATCCGCGCCTCGCTGCGCGGCGGCCTCGACATGATGCTGCATCCGCGCTGGGTCTGGCAGGTGCTGCTGCGCTATGTTCGCGCCGAGGGCATTCCGACCTACCAGCATTACCCGCCGGGCTTCCGCGCGAAGATCACGCGCAAGGCGACATGGGAGCAGGTCCGGCTCGCCGATACGCTGACCTGGGACGATCTCGCGGAGCTGCGCCGGCGCTGGCACGGCAGGCTCGTCCTCAAGGGCATATTACGCCCTGACGACGCCCGACGCGCCGCCGAGGCGGGCGTCGACGCGATCGTCGTGACGAACCATGGCGCGCGCAATCTCGACGGCGCGGTGCCGCCGATCCGCGTGCTGCCCGCCATCGCGGACGCCGTCCGCGGCCGGGTCGGGATCATCGCCGACAGCGGCATCCGCCGCGGCAGCGACATCGTCAAGCTCCTCGCGCTCGGCGCCGACGCAGTGCTCATTGGCCGCGCCGCGCTCTACGGCACGGCGGTCGCCGGCGAGGCCGGGGCCCGGCATGTCCTGGAGATCCTGCGCAAGGAGATGGACACCACCCTCGCCTTCCTCGGCTGCGCCAGTCTCGACGCGCTCGACGCCAGCTTCGTCAACCTTCCGGCATGCGCGCCAACGGCGCAACGGACCTGACGCGGAGCATCGACGGCGTGCCTCAATCCTTGCTGCCGGTCGTCGAGAATGACGCGATGAAATAGCGCTGGAAGACCAGCAAGACCGCCATCGGCAGCAGCGCCGTGAAGACCGCGCCGCCGAACATCTGCCCGTAGTCGACATCGTACTGGCCCGCG
>JBDHTH010000027.1:0-12793 GCA_039808545.1 Phreatobacteraceae bacterium
ACCTCGGTGACGAGGAGCGGGAAGAAGTCGCCCTTCGGGTCCATGCCGAAGAGCGGGCTGAACAACGCGTGGAACACAGCGTGATCGACATCGATATTCGGCTGCACCGGGTTGAAGACGGTC
This sequence comes from Phreatobacteraceae bacterium, assembly GCA_039808545.1. Taxonomy (GTDB): domain Bacteria; phylum Pseudomonadota; class Alphaproteobacteria; order Rhizobiales; family JBDHTH01; genus JBDHTH01. The sequence continues at coordinate 124 of JBDHTH010000027.1, forward strand.
GGCTCCTGCGACAGACTACGCGCCGCTCGCGCCGGAGCGCTTCCCGACCTTCATCTGGTTCGTAACGGACCGCTTGGAGGACTACTTCACCGGCTTCCCGGTGACCGATCCGAGCGACGGCTTCAAGGTCACGGCGAGCCGCGACATGCCGGCCATCGACCACGAGGCGGTCGGCCTTGGCGCACAGCCGGAGGAATCGCGGGATTTCTACGACCGCCACGTCCGGCACAATCTCGCGGGCATCACGCCGCGGCTCATCAAGGCGGGCGCCTGCTTCTATACGAGCACGCCCGACAACGGCTTCATCATCGACGACCATCCGGCGATGGACCGCGTTCTGGTCGTCTCGGCCTGCTCCGGCCATGGCTTCAAGCACGCGGTGGGCATCGGCGAGGCCGTCGCCGAGCATGTGCATGACGGCGCCAGCAAGATTTCCCTCGCGCCGTTCAGCCTGAAGCGGTTCGGCTGAGCGCAGGTTCCAAAGGGCATAGGCACGATGATCTTCAAGCGTATCCTCCTCACCGGCGCCGCCGGCCTGCTCGGACAGCAGTTGCGACCCGCCTTGGCGGCGCGGGCGACGTTCCTGCGTTCCACCGACATCGCGCCGCTCGCCGACCCGGCCGCCAACGAGGAGCTCGTAACCGCCGATCTCGGCGACCGCGCCGCGGCCGCGCGGCTCGTCGACGGCATCGACGCGATCGTCCATTTCGGCGGCATCTCGAAGGAGGCCGATTTCGCGACGGTTTCGCGCGTCAATATCGACGGCTTTCAGGCGCTCTACGAGGCCGCAAGGCGGGCTGGCGTGAAGCGCGTCGTGTTCTCCAGCTCCGTCCATGCGATCGGCTTCTACGACCAGACCACCGTGATCGACGCGGCCGCGCCCTATCGCCCGGATTCCAACTACGGCATCGCCAAGGTGTTCGGCGAAGCGCTGGCGCAGCTCTATTGGGACAAGCACGGTATCGAGACCGTCTCGCTGCGCATCGGCTCCTGCGAGCCGAAGCCGAGCAACCGCCGGCACCTGCTGACCTGGTTGTCCTTCCGCGACATGATCCAGCTCGTGGAACGCTCGCTCAACGTGCCGCGCGTCGGCCACATGATCGTCTATGCGACCTCCAACAACCGCGCGAGCTTCTGGGACAATCGCCTGGCCACCCCACTCGGCTATCGCCCGCAGGATTCGGCGGACGACTATGCCGAGGCGATTCTGGAAGCCGATCCCGCCCCCGAGCGGGATGCTGTCGTCAACCGCTACCAGGGCGGTATCTTCGTCTCTTGAGCATGCCGCCGCACCGACCGGCGCGGGGACATGCCGATAGCGGGCCGGGACAATGACCGAAAAGACCATCCCCCACGACGAACACGCCGATGTGACACTCTCCTGCGCGGCCGCCAAGGACCTCGCGCGGCGAGCCTTCCTGCGCGCCGGGCTCGCAGCCGACCACGCCGAGACGATGGCGGAGGTGCTGGCGATGGCCGAGGGCGACGAATGCGCCTCGCACGGCCTCTACCGGGCAGCCGGCTGCATCGCGGCCGTCAAGTCCGGCAAGGTCAACCCCGACGCCCGGCCGACGCCGCTGCCTTCGGCCGGCGCCGTGACGATCGTCGATGCGGCCGGCGGCTTCGCGCCGCTGGCCCTGTCCGTCGGGCGGCCGCTGCTCGAGCAGAAGGCGCGGCAACACGGCCTCGCCGCGCTCGCGATCCGCAACTGCTATCACTTCTCGGCGCTATGGGCCGATCTCGAGCCGGTGGCGCGCTCCGGCCTCGTCGCCTTCTCCTGCACGATCGGCATGCACTGCGTCGCGCTCGCGGGCGGCCGGAAGCCGGCGCTCGGCACCAATCCCCTGGCCTTCGCCTGGCCGCGCGGCCCGGGCGAACACCCTTTCGTCTTCGATCTGTCGACGAGCGCGACCGCACGCGGCGAGGTCGAGCTGCGGCGCCGGGCCGGGGAGCCGATTCCCGCCGGCTGGGCCATCGATGCGCAGGGCGAATCGACGACCGATCCGGAAGCGGCGTTGGCAGGGGCGCTGCTGCCCTTCGGAGCCCATAAGGGCTCCGCCCTCGGCATCATGGTCGAGCTCCTCGCCGGCCCGCTCCTCGACGAGCTCGACAGCGCGACAGCGCTGGCCGTCGATACCGGAGACGGCGGCCCGTTCCGCGGCGGCTACTTCATGCTGGCGATCGCGCCGAGCGCGTTCGGATCGAGCGACAAGACGCTGCGCGCCGCCTCGCAGTGGCTGCATGCGCTTCAGCGCGACAACCCCACCGCCAGGCTGCCCTCGCGCCGACGGTATGCCGCACGCGAAAGGACCGCCCGCGAAGGCGTTACACTTCCCGCCTCCCTACATGCCGAGCTTGTCAGGCTCAGCGCGTAAATCTATCCGATTGAAGCGGATGCGCTGAAATCGCCGTGAAGCGAACGCGTAGGCGCACATCTCCACGCCAGAAGACGCATTGAGCGAAGCAGGATCATGCGCAATTGCGGGATCCCCCGCTTCTCGCCATCGTCATCGGCGCTGTTCGCCGCGCATCCGAAATCTGCTCGAGCAGGGATGCGATCGCACAGGGGATCGGCGAAATGACGGGGATCGCGAATCGCGGCTGCAAGGCGCCGGCCGCCTCGCCGAGCGGCCCGCCGCCGATGATGACCGCTTCGGCCTTGTCGTTCGCGATGCACGCCTCGACCATCTCGCCGAGAGCCTGGGTCAGCGCCGCCTTGTCGCCGGTCAGGACGGTGGGATCCGCTGTCGTACAACGGATGCCGGTCATGAGATCCGCGACACCGAGAACCTTGGCCCGCACGGCGATCGCATCGAGCAGAAGCGGCGTCGTCGTCGCGATGCCGAACGGACGCCGCCCTTGCGAGGCCGCGCGCATCGAGGCCTCGCAGATTCCGGACACCGGGATATCCACACGCCGCCGCAGCGTCTCCAGCCCGGGATCGCCGAATGCGCCGACAATGATACCGGCGCATTCGGCAGCGTGCCGCATGCCGATCTCGACGACCTCCTCGGCCGAGGCGAGCAGATCCTCCTCGGTTACGATCAGGGGCGGGCTACGCTTGGCCGTGGCGACTGCCACGGCCAGCGCATCCCCGGCCGCCCGTTGCGCGATGGACTGCATCATCGCGCTGGTCGCTTCCGAGCTGTTCGGATTGATCAACAGGATCTGCGCGATCACGCTCTTGCTGCCTCCGCTGGCTTGGAGAGGGCCTCGGCCGGCACGATATCGGTCTCGGCCGGCTGGGTGATGTCTTCCATCGACCGCCCATAGGTCTCCGGCCCCATCTGGATGCAGAGCACGAAGATCGCATACATCGCCGCGGCGAGCGCGAAGACGCCGACCATGCCGTATTTGTCGAACAGAATGCCCGAGATGGTTGGCACGAAGGAGCCGGCGGCCGAGCCCGTCGCCAGGATCAGCGCGACGCCGAAGGCGCGGATGCGCGTCGGGAACAGTTCCGGCGCATAGATCCAGATCGAGGTGTTGAGCAGCAGCACGAAGAACTGGAAGATCGCGCCGAAGAACAGCACCATGTAGATGTTGCTGCCGAGATAGGCGATCGAGACCGCGGCGACGCAGGCAAGGCCCGCGCCGATGGTCAGCACCAGCTTGCGCGGCAGGTAATAGCCGAAGGTCGATGCCGCGATGGCGCCCAGCACGCTGCCGCTCTGGATGATCATGCTGTAGAGCAGGCTGCCCTGCAGCGAATAGCCCATCGAGACGAAGATCACCGGCATCAGCGTCAGCACCGAAAGCTGCGCGCCATAGCTCATCAGGATCGCGATGGCGACCGGGATCGTCCGGCCGATGAACGGCGAGCGGAACAGCTCGCGCCAATCCGCCTTGGTGGGGACCGCCGCCAACTGCGCCGGATCGGCCGTCAGGTAAGACTGCACCACGAGATTGCGCGGCCGCAGGCTGCCGGAAGCGAGGATCGAGAGGACCTTGTTGGCCTCGTCGAACCGGTTCCGGGCCACCAGGAAGCGCGGCGTCTCGGGCACGTAGCGCCGGTAGAACACGGCCAGCAGCGCCGGCACCGCGAGAGCGGCGAAGAGCCAGCGCCAGCTGTTCTCGCCGGGAAACAGCGAGAAGATCAGAAGGCCGAAGGCCGGGGCGAGGAAGTTGCCGAAGCCGCCGGCGCCGACATTGACGAGCCCCGCCGCGGTTCCCCGAAACTTGGAGGAGCAGAATTCGGAGAGCATCGTCACGGCCGTCGAGATCTCGCCGCCCACGCCGAAGCCGACGACGGCGCGCGCGATGCAGAGCGTGGAAAAGCCAGGCGCCAGCGCGCAGGCGGCCGAGCCGAGCGAGAACAGCAGCAGATTGACGGTCAGCATGACGCGGCGGCCGTAGCGGTCGCCGAGAATGCCCGACATCAGCCGCCCGATCGCGGCGCTGCCGAACGTAATGGTGTTGAGAAGACCGATATCGGCGCCGGTCAGGCCCCAATGCTGCCGCAGCAGCGGGCCCGCTACGCCGATCGTGTTTTGCTCGAAGCTGTCGAACAGGCAGCCGATGAGCACCAGCGCGAGGATCTGCTTATGAGCGCCGGTGACGCCGATCTTGCTGAACGCGGTTTCCAATTGACGCGACATCGCCGTCGGTGCGGCGGAGGGCTGCGAGATGTCCATTGCCATGATCGTTCCCCTGATCGTTCGAGATGGTCCGCGCAGGCCTCCCGTTGGTTCCGGCTGATGCAAGGCTGCGCCGTCTGCTGCTGCCCGTGAGGGTATCTCCTTCCCTGCGGTTCCGAATGCCGTTCGTCTCTTTCGAGCGACGCTGGAATAATTAGATCATATGAGAGTATATGAAACTACAGTTTCAGAAAAGATCATAAATGCGCCTTACGCTGCCGCTTCTTTCGGCAGGCATGCCCCCCGCTTGGCGGATCATTCAGTTACTGGAGATGGCTCATCCCCGCCGCGCGCAGTCCGGAGCTGGAACGGGCGCGAAAGGCAGTCGAACATCGACAAGCGATAGCGAGAGAGCGCCGGTCCAACCGCTGGCTCGGCCGCCTCAGAGCTCGTCGAGCGCGTCGTTCAGGGTTTCGATATTGCGCAGCCGCGTGCGCCCCTTGGCGCCCGCGATCTCGATGCAGCGCATGATCAGGAGATGGCAAAGCGCCATCACCGCCGTATGGTTGAACAGCGGCCCCGGCGCCAGCGTCTGGCAGCGGAAATGCCACTGGCTGCGCTTTTCGTAATCGGCGCTCTCGTCGGTCACGAAGAGGAGGCGCGCGCCCGACTTGCCGATCTGGTCGAGCAGCATTTCGGTCTGGGAGACACGTCGGCGCAGGCCGAAGAAGATCACGACGTCGTCGGGAGAAAAGCTGACCAGATGCTCGCCGAAGGTCTGGCCGCCGCCGGGTATGGCGACCGTGTTCTCGATGACCTGCGTGAGCTGCCATTGCAGATAGGTCGCGAAGGCGAAGCTTGCGCGAAAGCCGATCACCCAGACCTTGCGGGCCTCGAGGATCGCCTCGGCGGCGCTGCTGATCTGGGTTTCGCCGATGGGCCGGAAGGTTTCCTCCAGATTGGCGATGCCTTGGGCGAGGTTGGCGGCGATCGACTGCTTGCCGGTCGCATCGGCCGTGGTCAGGAACAGGCGGGAGCCGCTTTGCCGGTCGAGCCGGGCATGACGGCGCGCCTCCTCGTAATTCTCGTAGCCCAGCCGCTGGACGAAGCGCGATACCGTTGCCTTCGAGACATGCGCCAGCGCCGCCAGCTCCTGGGCCGAATAGACCGCGACCTCGCCGGGAAAATCGCAGACGAAATCGCCGAGGCGCCGCTCCGCCGGGGAGAGGTCCGGCAGGATGCCGCGCACACGGCTCAGAAACGACTTTTCCTTGGAAATCATCGTCCGGATCGCAAGAATGGGAGATGACGCAACCTCGTCCGTCACGGCCCGCTTTGCAAGCCGCGGCCGCCCCGGCGGCGCGTTCTCGCGGTTCAGCCTGACCGTGAACGGAGCGGCCCGCGAACCCGTGATGTACAAGTTCGAGGTCGCCAAGGAGGTCGAGACCGCCGAAGCGGCCACCACCGCGCCCGCATCTGCCTGACACCAGGCGGCCCTGCCGAACCTTCGTTGCATTTTGGTGTTTTCCTCCAGGGATGACGACCCTCAAACCCGTCGGGAGGTGACGCGATGCAACGCGACGACGTCGGCACGATCGTCGAGACCGATATTCCGGCCCGCCTCGATCGGCTGCCCTGGGGGCGCTTCCACACGCTCGTCGTCACCGCGCTCGGCGTCACCTGGATCCTCGACGGGCTCGAGGTCACGCTCGCGGGCTCGGTCGCCGGCGCGCTCAAGACGAGCCCCGTCATGCAATTCTCCAATCTCGACGTCGCCTTCGCGGGCAGCGCCTATCTCGCCGGCGCCGTGCTCGGCGCCCTGTTCTTCGGCTGGCTGACCGACCGGCTCGGCCGCAAGAAGCTGTTCTTCATCACCCTCTTCGTCTACCTCCTCGCCACGGCGGCGACCGCCTTCTCCTGGAACCTGTGGAGCTTCTGCCTCTTCCGCTTCCTCACCGGCGCCGGGATCGGCGGCGAGTACACGGCGATCAACTCGACGATCCAGGAGCTCGTGCCGGCGCGCGTGCGCGGCTGGACCGATCTCGTCATCAACGGCTCGTTCTGGGTCGGCGCGGCGCTCGGGGCCGCATCCTCCATCGTGCTGCTCAACCCGGAGGTGCTCGGCGTCGAGCTCGGCTGGCGGGCGAGCTTCTTCATCGGCGCCGCCCTGGGGCTGATCGTCCTCTTCATGCGCCTGTGGCTGCCCGAAAGCCCGCGCTGGCTGATGACCCATGGCCGCGCCGCCGAAGCCGAGGCGGTGGTCGCGGGGATCGAGCAGCGGCTCCTCGCCGAAGGCCATCGGCTGCCGCGGGTCGAGGGGCCGAAGGTCCGCCTGCGCTCCCGCAGCCACACGCCGATGACAGAGGTCTTCGACACGCTGTTCCGCCGCCACCGCGACCGCGCGCTCGTCGGGCTTTCGCTCATGGCGAGCCAGGCCTTCTTCTACAACGCGATCTTCTTCACCTACGCGCTCGTCCTGACCGACTTCTTCGGCATTCAGGCCGATTCGATCGGCTGGTACATCCTGCCTTTCGCGGCCGGAAACTTCCTCGGGCCGCTGATCCTCGGGCGCCTGTTCGACACGATCGGCCGCCGGCCGATGATCGCCTTCACCTACGCGGCCTCCGCCCTTCTCCTGGCGATCACCGGCCTGCTGTTCCAGCAGGGCCTCCTGACCGCGCAGACCCAGACGCTCGCCTGGGTCGTCGTCTTCTTCTTCGCCTCAGCGGCGGCGAGCTCGGCCTATCTCACGGTCTCCGAGACATTTCCGCTCGAGATCCGCGCGCTGGCGATCGCGGTGTTCTACGCCGTCGGCACCGGGCTCGGCGGCGTCGCGGGGCCGGCCCTCTTCGGCGCCCTGATCGACAGCGGATCACGCACCAGCGTCTTCATCGGCTATCTGATCGGCGCTGTGCTGATGATCGCCGCCGCCGCGATCGCCTGGCGCTGGGGCGTTGCCGCCGAACGCAGGCCGCTCGAGCATGTGGCGCGCCCCCTCGCGCTCCACGAATAGGCCGCCGAAGCCAGCCGGCTCTGCGGAAAGTCTTCGATCTCCGTCGAGAGGAAGAACGGGAGGGCGAGGTCAGCGCCGCAGCGCGGCCTTGACGCCGTCCATGCCCGCTCTCAGGAAGGGGTCGGAGTGCATGTAGAAATACTGCACGCCCCGGCTCAGCCAGCAGGGCAGCTCGGCCGCCGTGACCAGCGTGCCGGCGATCTTGCCGGCGCCGCGGATCTTCGAAACGGCCTCGCCGACCTTTTCGATCACGGGCTGCGGACGCGGGTCGCCGAATTTGGGCGCAGGCGGATAGCCCATGTTCTGCGACAGGTCTCCGGGGCCGATGAAGAACACGTCGATGCCCTCGACGCCCAGCATGCGGTCGAGATTCTCGATGGCGTCCAATGTCTCAATCATCGCGACGACGAACCGCTTCCGATGGTCGGCCGGGCAGGCGTAGCGGACCGCTTCGACGATGGCGCGCGCCTCCTCGGCCGTATTGACCATCGGCACCATGAGCCCGTCCGCCCCCGCATTCAGGTAGCGGATCATCAGGGGCCGCTCATGCGACTGTGGCCTGACGATTGCGGCGCCGCCTGCCCCGCGCACGAGCTGCGCCGTGATCCGCACATCCTCGAAGCCCCAGGTGCCGTGCTCGCAATCGACGAACACCGCATCGGCGCCGAGCTCGACGAGCCGGACCGCGAGGCCGGTCGAGACGTGATGCGTGTTGAACATCGTGACGCTTTCGCCGGCCGCGAGGCGGGCGCGCAGCTTTTCCCCGTTCATTCGGCTTCCTTCCTCACGGCTTCGGTCTGTCGGGCGTATCGTCCGGCGCGCCGATCCAGCGGGCCGTCTCGATATCGGCCGAGGTATCGCGCAGGCGCGTCGGACAGATATGCAGCTCCGGGATCGTCGCGCCGGGCGGCAGGCTCGCGCAGAGCAGCACCGCGCGCGCGACGTCCTGCGGCATGAGCATCATCGCGCGCTCGGCGGCGAGCGGCGGGCGGGCGCGGTTGTCCATGATCGGCGTGTCGGTCTCGCCGGGCAGGATCGTCGTGGCGCGAATGCCCTGGTTGCGGAAGGTGTTGTGCAGGAAGGTCATGAAATTCTTCACGCCCGCCTTGGCGGCGCCATAGGCGGCCCCGCCGAGCAGGTTCGGCGTGATCGCGGCGAGCGACGACACCGTGATGATCGTGCCCTCGCGCCGGGCGATCATGTCGGGCAGCACCGCCTGCGTGAGGTTGAACACGGCCGTCAGATTGACGTTCACGGTCGCGTTCCACTCCTCCTCGCTGAGGAAACGCGGGTTGAGTACCCGGCTGGCGCTGCCCGCATTGTTCACGAGGATGTCGACCGGCCCCACGTCGCGGCGGATCGTCGCGACGGCGGTCTGGATGGCGTCGCGCTTCGCGATGTCGAGCGCGATCGGAAAGGCGTCGCCACCGGCCGCGCGGATACGCTCGGCAGCAGCCTCGAGCGGGGCGATGCGCCGACCCGCGGGCACGCCCCGCGCCCCGTCCTGGGCGAGCAGGATTGCGGATTCCAGCCCGATGCCGCTGCCCGCGCCCGTGACGAGCGCGACCTTGCCGCCGATCCGCCCCACCATGCCCGCCTCCTCCTCCATCTGCCTTACGCGGCAGCCTTCCGGTCGTAGTTGTAGACCGCCTTCGCGGCCTCGGGCGAAATCAGCCCGTCGGCGAGATCGCGCTCGATGAGCAGGGCCGGGCGCTCCGCCGCCGGACCCCAACCACCGCCGCCCGGCGTCTCGACCTCGAGCCGGTCGCCGCGATTCAGTGAAATCTTGGGGAAATGCGGCTCGCCGTTCTTCACGACCTTGCCGGCGCTGCCCGCCTGCCCGCCCGCCACGCCGAAGCAGGGATGGCGCACGCGCTCGCTCGCCAGATAGATGCTCATCGGCGAATGGCCGAGGTTGCGCAGGATGACACGCTGGCCGAGACCGCCGCGATATTTGCCGGCCCCGCCGGAATCCGGGATCAGCGCCTTGCGCTCCATCAGAGCCGGAACCGTGACTTCGAACATCTCGATGGCCGTGACCCTGCAGTTCGACGGAAAGCTCAGCGTGTCGAGCCCGTCGAATGCGGATCGGCCGCCGAGACCGCCGTGAAAATTCTGCACCGAGCCGTATTGCGATCCGTCGTCGCGGCGGCCGACGCAATTGGCGGCCCAGATCGGCGCGCCGAGCGCCTCGGCCAGCGCGACGAGCATGGGGCACGCGCGGGAGAGCAGCACGCCGCCGCCGCAGACGAAGACCGGAAAGCGGGCCGACAGGATCACCTCGGCCGCCGCCGTCACGGCCTGCGGTTCGGGCGCGGCGCGGAAGGCCGGGAAGCTGCGATGCTCGGCCTGGGCCCAGATGTCGTCGGCCGGCAGGTCCTGCTTCTGGACATCGTAGGGAAGGCCGATATGGGCCGTGCCGGGCCGGCCGGTCGTCATGGCGCGGAACGCCGCGCGGAAGCGGCTCGGGATCTGCGACGGCAGGTCGATGACCGTGTTCCACTTGGTCAGGGGGCGGAACAGCGATTCCTGATCGAGCTCCGTCAGCGGATAGCGCCCGCGCGAGGAGACCGGCACGTCGCTGGTGATGGCGAGAACGGGGATCGAGGATTCGTTCGCCTCGACCAGTCCTGGGAGGATGTAGGTCGCCCCGCCCCCGCTCGGCCCCTCGCAGACCCCCACGCGGCCGGTCACGCGCGCATAGCCGTCCGCCATATAGGCGGCGCTGCGCTCGTCGCGCGCCAATATGTGGTCGATGCCGTGATTGAGCCGGCTGAGCGCGGCTTAGAACGGCAGGCTCGTATCCCCGCAAAGGCCGAAGATATGGCGGACCCCATGCTCCTTCAGCATGAGGACGGCGGCATCGGCGCCTTAGATGGTCACGGTCGTCTCCGCGTTCGGCAGATTTGAATTTAGATTAGTATGCAGATTCGAACCCAGTCAACACGGCACTCGGCTGTGACCGCTGCAGCGACCAGGGATGACGGCGCTCATGGTGCCGGCCGGAGCGTGAGCCGGTTTCGGCTCGTCGGATCAGCGGATCGCCGCAGCGCTCAGAGGCGTTGACGGAAAATCTGAATTATGATCTGCATACAGCGTTTTGCGAATGACATTGAAATGCCCTGGGGCGCTGGCGCGCTTCCGGGTCGCCGATCGCAGATAGGGAAACGATGCCGTCGAAGCACATGACGTTCGCAGCCGATGTCGGTGGCACCTTCACCGATTTCGTGAGCTACGACGAACAGACGGGCAAGCTGAGCGTCCGCAAGAAGCTCAGCACACCGCCGGATTTTTCCAGTGGAATCCTCGATTGCGCGCGCGACGCCGGCCTGGATCTGCATGCGGTGCGGGCGATCAAGCACGGCAGCACGGTCGCGATCAACACGCTGCTGGAGCGCAACGGCGCCACCGTCGCCCTGATCACGACGCGCGGCTTCCGCGACGTCCTGGAGCTGCGCCGCGGCAACAGGCCGAGCGGGCTCGATCTCGGTTTCCGCGCCCTGCCGGCCCTCGTGGAGCGACGGCACCGCTACGAGATCTCGGAACGCATCGGCGGCGACGGAGAGATCATCGCCCCCCTCGTGGAGGCAGATGTCGAACGGGTGATGCAGGCGCTGCGGGAGGAGAAGATCGAGGCGGTCGCGGTCTGCCTGATCAACGCCTATCTCAACCCGGCCCATGAGCGCCGCGTCGGCGAGATCCTCAGGGCCGGCGGCCTGTTCGTCACGCTCTCGCACGAGCTCAGCCGCGAATGGCGCGAATATGAGCGCAGCTCCACCACCGTCGTGAACGCCTATGTCGGCCCGCGCGTCTCCGGCTATCTGCACGGGCTCGAGTCGAAGCTCGAGCGCGGCGGTTTCGGCGGCGCGTTGTTCATCATGCAGTCGAATGGCGGCGTCATCCCGGCCGACACCGCGAAGACGAAGCCGGTGCTGCTGATCGAATCGGGTCCCGTCGCGGGCGTGACCGGTACGGCAGCAATCGCCAAGCAGCTCGGCCTCGACAAGACACTTGCCTTCGACATGGGCGGAACCACCGCCAAATGCTCGATGCTGGAGAATGCCGAGCCGGTCATCTCCTCGCTCTATTGGGTGGAGGGTTATGCGCGCGGCTACCCGATCCAGGCGCCGGTCGTCGACATCATCGAGGTGGGCGCCGGCGGCGGCAGCATCGCTTGGGTCGACAAGGTCGGCGCGCTGAAGGTCGGTCCGCGCAGCGCCGCGGCGGTGCCGGGGCCGGCCTGCTACGGCCGCGGCGGCACCGAGCCGACCGTCGCGGACGCCAACCTGCTCCTCGGCCGGCTCAACCCCGACTATTTTCTCGGCGGCGAGATGCGCCTCGACGTCGATGCCGCGCGCGCCGCCGTCCGGCCGCTTGCGGATCGCTTCGGTCTCGATCCGGTCGAGATGGCGTCCGGGATCATCCGCCTCGCCAATCTCGCGATGTCCTCGACCGTGCGCAAGCTGACGATCGAGCGTGGCCACGATCCGCGCGAGTTCGCGCTCGTCGGCTATGGCGGCGCCGGGCCGCTGCATATCTGCGCGATCGCCGCCGAGCTCGGTATTCCGCGCGTCATCATTCCGCGCCTGCCGGGCTATTTCTCGGCCTGGGGGATGCTCTCGACCAATCTGCGCCTCGACTATGCCCGCACCTTCCTCTCCTCGGTCCCCGCGACCGATCTCGGCGCGATCGAGGGGCTGTTCGCCGCGATGGAGGACGAGGCGGCCCGCGACATCCGCCGGGAGAGCGGCGAGGTGGAATCGATCCGCACCCAGCGCTTCGCCGATATGCGCTATGTCGGACAGGATCATTCCGTGCTTGTGCCGGTCCCGTCCCGCATCGCGCAGGAGGCGGACCGCGACGCGGTCCTCGAGGCCTTCAACCGCATCTACCTGCAGCGTTTCGGCCATGTCGACGATCACGCGACGGTCGAGTTCGTCAATCTGCGGGTCGCGGCCGAGGGCGGTCTGGCGCGCGCCTATCAGGAGAGCATCCAGCCCGAGCCCGGCGAAGCGCGGAGCGCGCACCGGCCGGTCTATTTCGCCGAGGCGGGCCAGGCGCTGACCGTGCCGGTCTATCG